>JAGRMU010000053.1:15379-16041 GCA_020441165.1 Sedimentitalea sp. | reverse complement strand
ACCACCGCATAGGCCGCCGCGTGGCTCTTGTTGAAACCGTAATTGGCGAATTTCTCCAGAAGGTCAAAGACTTCTGCGGCCTTCTTCTTGTCGACCCCGTTGGCCATGGCGCCCTGCTCGAACTTGGGGCGCTCCTTGGCCATCTCCTCGGCGATCTTCTTGCCCATCGCCCGGCGCAGCAGGTCGGCGCCGCCGAGGCTGTAGCCGGCCATCACCTGGGCGATCTGCATCACCTGCTCCTGGTAGACGATGATGCCCTGGGTCTCCTCGAGGATGTCGTCGATCAGCGGATGGATCGATTCGCGCGGCTTCAGCCCGTTCTTGACCTCGCAATAGGTCGGGATGTTCTCCATCGGGCCAGGCCGGTAGAGCGCCACCAGCGCCACGATATCCTCGATGCAGGTGGGCTTCATGCGCTTGAGCGCATCCATCATGCCCGAGCTTTCCACCTGGAACACCGCCACGGTGCGGGCCGCGGCGTAGAGCTTGTAGGCGGCCTCGTCGTCCAGCGGGATGGTGCCGATATCGTCGAGGTGCCCCTCGGGCGGGGCGAAAAGCTCGGTGCCGTCAGCGGCGATGTGCAGGTGCCGCCCGCCGGCGCGGATCAGGTCGACCGCGTTCTGGATCACGGTGAGGGTCTTGAGGCCGAGGAAGTCGAACTT
>JAGRMU010000053.1:0-15361 GCA_020441165.1 Sedimentitalea sp. | reverse complement strand
ACCCATTTCATGTTGAACTGGGTCGCCGGCATGTCCGAGCGCGGGTCCTGGTAGAGCGGCACCAGCGCGTCGAGCGGACGGTCGGCGATCACCACCCCGGCGGCATGGGTCGAGGCGTTGCGCAAGAGCCCCTCGAGCTGGCCGGCATAGTCCAGCAGCCGGGCCACCACCTCCTCGGCCTCGGCGGCCTCGCGCAGGCGCGGCTCTTCCTCCAGCGCCTCGGGAATCGAGACCGGCTTGACCCCCTTGACCGGGATCAGCTTGCTCAGCCGGTCGACCTGGCCATAGGGCATCTGCAGCACCCGGCCGATGTCGCGCACCGCGGCCTTGGACAGGAGCGCGCCGAAGGTGATGATCTGGCCGACCTTGTCGCGCCCGTACTTCTCCTGAACGTAGCGGATCACCTCCTCGCGGCGGTCCATGCAGAAATCGATGTCGAAATCGGGCATCGACACCCGCTCGGGGTTCAGGAACCGCTCGAACAGGAGGCTGTAACGCAGCGGGTCGAGATCGGTGATGGTCAGCGCATAGGCGACCAGGCTGCCGGCGCCCGAGCCGCGCCCCGGCCCCACCGGGATCTCGCGGTCCTTGGCCCACTTGATGAAATCGGCGACGATCAGGAAATAGCCGGGAAAGCCCATCCCCTCGATGATCCCCAGCTCGAACTCCAGCCGCGTGCGGTACGCCTCAACCGGGGCGGCGTGGGGGATGACGGCGAGGCGCTCCTCGAGACCCTCCTGCGCCTGCCGGCGCAGCTCGGCCACCTCGTTATCGGCGAATCTCGGCAGGATCGGATCGCGCCGCGCGGCCATGAAGGCGCAGCGGCGGGCGATCTCGACGGTGTTCGCGATCGCCTCGGGCAGGTCGGCGAAAAGCGCGGCCATCTCCTCCTGCGACTTGAAATAGTGCTGCGCGGTCAGGCGGCGGCGGGACTGCTGCTGGTCGACATAGGCGCCCTCGGCGATGCAGAGCAGCGCGTCATGGGCCTCGTACATCTCGGGCCGGGCGAAGTAGACGTCGTTGGTGGCCACCAGCGGCAGGTCCATTTCATAGGCGATCTCGACATGGCCGCGCTCGGTCAGCCGCTCGGCCTCGGGCTGACCGGCCTCGCCGGGATGGCGCTGCAGCTCGATGTAGAGCCTGTCCGGGAAGGCGCGCGCCAGGCGCTGCACCAGCGCCTCGGCGGCGGCGCGCTGGCCGGCCTGCAGCAGCATCCCCACCGGCCCGTCCGGGCCGCCGCTGAGGCAGATCAGACCCTCGGCATGGGCCTCGAGCTCCTCTGGCGTGACCTGCGGGGCCTGCCCCTCCTTGCCGATGTAAAGGCAGCTGTTCAGCTTCATCAGGTTGGCATAGCCGGCCTCGGACTGGGCCAGCAGCACCAGCGGCGCCGGGGCTTTGGGCTTCTCGCCCGGCTGGGCGGGCTGATAGGCCAGGGCGATCTGGCAGCCCAGGATCGGCTGGATCCCGGCGCCGGCGGCCGCCACCGAGAATTCCAGCGCGCCGAACATGTTGTTGCTGTCGGTCAGCGCCACGGCGGGCATGTCATGGGCGGCGCAGAGCCCCGGCAGACGGGCCTTGCCAGAGCGATCCGTGCGGTCGGGGCCGCCGTCGAACAGGGACTTGAGGCGCACCGCGCCTTCGAGAAGCGAGTATTCGCTGTGCAGGCGCAGGTGGATGAATCGGGGGGGCTGGCTCATGGCGTCACGCTAGCGCAGGGCCGAGGCGGGCGAAACGGTCAATTGCGCGGCGGGCAAGACGCGCAGACAGGCCTATCGATTATTCGGCATTTCTTGAAAGTTCTTCTCTCCATCGCAGCAGAAGCGACAAATCCAACCGGCTGACTCGCAACGGAATTCCGATTTGTCATCTGCCCGGTTCCTGCGCCGCCGGCGCAATAATGTTGCACTGCAGCAGAGCTTTTCCTTGCCAGAGCGCGGTTTTCCTCCCTAACCTTGCAGCAACAATACCCATCGCTCTTTCTACGTCGCATCGAGAGGGCACATCACGGGTCACAACAGGGTAACGCGACGGGTTTCAGCAATGGACATCACGTTTCTTCTGAATGGAGAGACCGTGGCGTTGTCTGGCGTGTCGCCGACGACGACGCTGCTCGATTGGCTGCGCGAGGAACGTCATCTCACCGGCACCAAGGAAGGCTGCAACGAGGGCGACTGCGGCGCCTGCACGGTGATGGTGACGGATGCGGAGGGGGCGCGGGCGCTCAATGCCTGCATCCTCTTCCTGCCGCAGTTGCATGGCAAGGCGGTGCGCACCGTCGAGGGAATCGCGGGGCCGGACGGCGCCTTGCATCCGGTGCAGCAGGCGATGATCGATCTTCACGGCAGCCAGTGCGGATTCTGCACGCCGGGCTTCGTGGTGTCGATGGCGACCGCGCATCTGAACGGGGCGCGCGACCATGACGATCAGCTGGCGGGCAACCTCTGCCGGTGCACCGGCTATGCGCCCATCGTGCGCGCCGCCGAGGCCGCGGCCGATGCCCCGGTGCCGGACTGGATGCGGGACGCGGCGCCGGGCGGCGCGGCGCAGCCCTTTTTGCCCGCAAGCAGCGATGCGCTGGCCGCGATCTATGCCGCGCACCCCGAGGCGACGCTGGTCGCCGGGGCCACCGATGTGGGTCTCTGGGTCACCAAGCAGCTGCGCGACCTGGAGCCGGTGATCTTCCTGGGACGCTGCGCCGACCTCAAGCGCATCGAAATCAGCGAAGAGCGGGTGCGCATCGGCGCCATGGTGGACATGAACGCGCTCTGGCAGGCGATGCGCAAGCTGCACCCGTCCTATGGCGAGATGATCCGCCGCTATGCCAGCGTGCAGGTGCGCGGCGCGGCGACGGTGGGCGGGAACATCGCCAACGGCTCGCCGATCGGGGACAACCCGCCGGCGCTGATCGCGCTGGGGGCGAGCCTGCACCTGCGCAAGGGCGATGCGCGGCGCGAGATCGCGCTGGAGGAGTTCTTCCTCGAGTACGGCAAGCAGGACCGCAGCCCCGGCGAGTTCGTCGAGGCGGTCAGCTTCGCGCGCCAGCCCGACCGGCTGCGATGCTACAAGCTCTCAAAGCGCTTCGACCAGGACATCTCGGCGGTCTGTGGCTGTTTCAACATCGCGGTCGAGGATGGCACGGTCACCGAGGCGCGCATCGCCTTCGGCGGCATGGCGGGCATCCCGAAACGCGCGGCCCATGTCGAGGCGGCGCTGGTCGGCCGGCCCTGGGACGCGGCCACCGTGGCCGCGGCGCAGGCGGAATTCGACGCCGATTTCACCCCGATGAGCGACATGCGCGCCTCGGCCCGTTACCGGCAGGAGACCGCGCGCGCCATGCTGATGCGCTGTTTCGAGGAGGACCGGGGCGCGCCGGTCTCGGTCCTGGAGGTCTCGGCATGAGCGTCGCCGCGCCCCTGCCCCACGATGCCGCGCGGCTGCATGTCACCGGCAGCGCCCGCTACGTCGACGACATTCCCACCCCGGCGGGATGCCTGCACCTGGCTTTCGGCACCAGCCCGATCGCGAAGGGCGCGATCACCGCGATGGACCTGGACGCGGTGCGCCGCGCCCCCGGCGTCGTGGCGGTGCTGACCGCCGGGGATCTGCCCTTCGCCAACGATGTCTCGCCGTCCGCCCATGACGAGCCGCTGCTGGCCACCGGCGAGGTGCATTAC
This sequence comes from Sedimentitalea sp., assembly GCA_020441165.1. Lineage (GTDB taxonomy): Bacteria > Pseudomonadota > Alphaproteobacteria > Rhodobacterales > Rhodobacteraceae > JAGRMU01. The sequence goes on along the minus strand of JAGRMU010000053.1, from coordinate 11,687 downwards.
GTCGGCCAGCCGGTCTTCCTGGTGGTCGCGACCAGCCATCTGGCGGCGCGGCGGGCGGCGCGGCTGGGGCGGATCGACTATGCCGAGGGCACCCCGATCCTGACCATCGAGGAAGCGCTGGCGGCGGACAGCCGGTTCGAGGACGGCCCGCGCATCTACCAGAAGGGCGATGCCGCGGCGGCCATCGCCGCCGCCCCGCGCCGCGTCGCGGGCGTGATCGAGATCGGCGGGCAGGAGCATTTCTATCTCGAGGGCCAGGCGGCCCTGGCGCTGCCGCAGGAAGGCGGCGACATGGCTGTCCATTCCTCGACCCAGCATCCGACCGAGATCCAGCACAAGGTGGCCGAGGCGCTCGGCGTGCCGATGCACGGGGTGCGGGTCGAGACCCGGCGGATGGGCGGCGGCTTCGGCGGCAAGGAGAGCCAGGGCAACGCGCTGGCGGTGGGTTGCGCGGTGGCCGCACGGCTGACCGGGCGCGCCTGCAAGATGCGCTATGACCGCGACGACGACATGGTGATCACCGGCAAGCGCCACGATTTCCGCATCCGCTACGAGGCGGGATTCGATGATCAGGGCCGGATCGCGGGCGTCTCCTTCGTGCAGTACACGCGCTGCGGCTGGGCGCTGGACCTGTCGCTGCCTGTGGCCGACCGGGCGATGCTGCATGCCGACAACGCCTATCTGCTGCCCGCAGCCCGCATCGAAAGCCACCGTTTGCGCACCAACACCCAGAGCGCCACCGCGTTTCGCGGCTTCGGCGGTCCGCAGGGGATGCTGGGGATCGAGCGGGTGCTCGATCACATCGCCCACGATCTGGGCGAAGACCCGGTCGAGGTGCGGCGGCGCAACTACTATGCCGCGGCGCGGCGCGAGAGCGTGGGTGCCTCCGGCGGGAGTATTTCGACCACGAAGAAACAGCTGGCGGCCTCTGCCGATCTGGCGGGGCGCGGGGCGGTGGAGGCCGAGCCGCGCGGGCCGGGACCGCGGGTGTCGGAGAGCGCGCAGACCACGCCCTATGGCATGGAGGTCACCGATTTCGAGCTGCACGGGATGACCGAGCGGCTGCTGGAGACGAGCGATTACGCGGAGCGGCGGGCGGCGGTGGCCGAGTGGAACGCGCGCCACGAGACGATCAAGAAGGGCATCGCCTTCGCGCCGGTCAAGTTCGGTATCTCCTTCACCCTGACCCATCTCAACCAGGCCGGGGCTTTGGTGCATGTCTATCAGGACGGCTCGGTGCATCTCAACCACGGCGGCACCGAGATGGGACAGGGTCTCTTCCAGAAGGTGGCGCAGGTGGCCGCCGACCGGTTCGGGATACCGCTGGAAGCGGTGAAGATCACCGCCACCGATACCGCCAAGGTGCCCAACACCTCGGCCACCGCCGCCTCCTCGGGCAGCGATCTCAACGGCATGGCGGTGAAGGCGGCCTGCGATATCATCCGCGAGCGGATGGCGGACTTCCTGGCCGAGCGGCACCAGGCCGAGGCCTCCGAGGTGCGGTTCGAGGGCGGGCGCGTGCATGTGGGCAGCGAGAGCTATGGCTTCGCCGAGGCGGCGGGGCTGGCCTATCTGGGCCGGGTGAGCCTCTCGGCTACCGGCTTCTACCGCACGCCCAAGGTCGAGTGGGACCGGATCCGCGGGCATGGGCGGCCGTTCTTCTATTTCGCCTATGGCGCGGCGGTGACCGAGGTGGCGGTTGACGTGCTGACCGGCGAGAACCGGATCCTGCGCGCCGACATCCTGCACGACGCGGGCGCCTCGCTGAACCCGGCGCTGGATATCGGCCAGGTCGAGGGCGGCTATGTGCAGGGCGCCGGCTGGCTGACCACCGAGGAACTGGTCTGGGACGAGAAGGGCCAGCTGCGCACCCATGCGCCCTCGACCTACAAGATCCCGGCCTGCTCGGACCGGCCGGACGTGTTCAACGTGGCGCTCTGGGACGGACAGAACCGCGAGGAGACTATCTATCGCTCGAAGGCGGTGGGCGAGCCACCCTTCATGCTGGGGATCTCGGCCTTCCTGGCGCTGAGCGACGCGGTGGCCGCCTGCGGCAGCGCCTATCCGGCGCTGGATGCGCCGGCGACGGCGGAAACCGTCTGGGCGGCGATCCGGAGGCTGCGCGATGGGGTTTGACCTGGAGGGGCTGCGCGCGGCGGTGGCACGCCACGGCAAGGTGGTGCGGGTGGTGCTCGCCGAGCTGCGCGGCTCGTCGCCGCGCGAGGTCGGGGCGGCGATGCTGGTCTGGGAGGACGGGCAGTCGGGCACGATCGGCGGCGGCGCGCTGGAATTCGAGGCGGCGGCGGCGGCGCGATTGATGCACGCGGGCGCAGCGCTGAGCCGGCACGCGCTGGGGCCGGACCTGGGCCAGTGCTGCGGCGGGTCGGTGACATTGCTGAGCGAGGTGCATGACGCGGCCACGGTGGCGGCGCTGGAGGGCGACGTGATCGCGCGACCGGCGGGCGGCGCGGGCGAGATGCCGCTCAGGGTGCGGCGGCTCCTGGGGCAGGCGCGCGGCAAAGGCGTGCTCCCCTCTGCGGAACTGCTCGACGGCTGGATGATCGAGCCGGTGCATCGCCCGGCGCGGCAGGTCTGGATCTGGGGCGCCGGCCATGTCGGGCGGGCGCTGACCGGGGTGATGGCACCGCTGCCCGATCTGGCGATCGCCTGGGTCGATACCGCACCCGAGCGGTTTCCGACCAAGCTGCCGGAGGGGGTCACCGTGCTGCCCGCTGCGAGCCCCGCCGCTCTGGTGCGGCACGCGCCGCGCGATGCCGAGCACCTGATCGTGACCTATTCGCACGCGCTGGATCTCGAGCTCTGCCATCGGCTGCTGGGCCATGGCTTCGGCTTTGCCGGGCTGATCGGATCGAAGACGAAATGGGCGCGGTTCCGGTCGCGGCTGGCCGGGCTCGGCCACGCGCCGGAGGCGATCGCCGCCATCACCTGCCCGATCGGCGATCCCGCTTTCGGCAAGCATCCGCAGGCGATCGCGGTCGGGGTGGCCGCGGCGCTGCTGCGCCCCGCCCTGCCCGCCCTTCAGAACAAGGACCGACGCGCGTGACCGAGACTTTGCTGAGCCTTCGCGGCCTGACCAAGGCCTATCCCGGCGTGGTGGCCAATTCCAACGTCTCCTTCGACATCGGGGTCGGCGAAATCCATGCCCTTCTGGGCGAGAACGGCGCCGGAAAGTCGACGCTGGTCAAGATGATCTATGGCCTCGTCAAGCCCGACAGCGGCACCATGGTGCTGCGCGGCAAGCCCTTCGCCCCGGCCGAGCCGCGCTCCGCGCGGGCCGACGGCATCGCCATGGTGTTCCAGCATTTCTCGCTCTTCGACGCGCTGAACGTCGCCGAGAACATCGCGCTGGGGATGGAGACCCCGCCGCCGATGCGCGATCTGGCGCGGCGCATCCGCGAGGTGTCCGAGGCCTATGGCCTGCCGCTCGATCCCTTCCGCACGGTGGGGGATCTCTCGGCCGGCGAGCGCCAGCGGGTCGAGATCATCCGCTGCCTGCTGCAGGATCCCAAGCTGCTGATCATGGACGAGCCGACCTCTGTGCTGACCCCGCAAGAGGTGCAGATCCTGTTCGAGACCCTGCGCAAGCTCAGCTCGGAAGGCACCGCGATCCTCTATATCTCGCACAAGCTGGAGGAAATCCGCAGCCTGTGCGATCACGCCACGGTGCTGCGGCTGGGCAAGAACGTCGGCGAATGCGTGCCGCGCGAGACCAGCGCCTCGGAAATGGCCGAGCTGATGGTGGGCTCGGCGCTGAAGACGCCGCAGCGCGCCGGGCGCGAACTGGGCGAGGTGGCGCTGGACATCAGCGGGCTGTCGGCGGCGTCGCCCTCGGCCTTCGGCACCGCGCTGAAGAACGTGCATCTGACGGTACGCAAGGGCGAGGTCCTGGGCATCGGCGGGGTCGCCGGCAACGGCCAGGACGAGCTTCTGGGGGTGCTTTCGGGCGAGATCCTGACGGCGCCGGACGCGGTGCGCCTCGACGGTGCGCCGGTGGGCCAGATGGGGCCGACCGCGCGGCGCAAGCTGGGGCTGCTGACGGCCCCCGAAGAGCGGCTGGGCCATTCCGCCGCCCCCGACATGAGCCTGACCGAGAACGCCATGCTGACCGGGTCGGTGCGCGAGAACCTGGAGCGCAACGGTTTCCTGAAATGGGGCGCGGCGGAGGACTTCGCCCGGCGCATCATCGAGGCCTTCGACGTGCGCACGCCGGGGCCGGACAATGCCGCGCGCTCGCTCTCGGGCGGGAACCTGCAGAAATTCGTCATCGGCCGCGAAGTGTTGCAAAAACCGCAGGTGCTGGTCGTGAACCAGCCGACCTGGGGGGTGGACGCCTCGGCCGCCTCGGCGATCCGGCAGGCGATCCTCGATCTGGCGGCGGGTGGCGCGGCGGTGGTCTGCATCAGCCAGGACCTGGACGAGCTGATGGAGATCTCGGACCGGTTCGCGGCGCTGAACGAGGGGCGTCTGAGCACGCCGCGCGATGCGGCGGGTCTGACGGTGGAGGAGATCGGGCTGATGATGGGCGGCGCCCATGGCATGGAGGTGGCCCATGTCTGAGCCGGTCAGGGAGAAGGGTTTTCCGCCTCCGGCGGGGATATTTGGGGCCAGAAGAAACGGGGAGCGGATCGCATGATCGTGTTGGAGAAACGGCCGCAGCCCTCGCGGGAATGGGCGCTGGCGACACCGCTGGTGGCGGTGCTGGCGACGATGATCGTCGGCGGGCTGCTGTTCGGGGCGCTCGGCACCAACCCGCTGGTGGCGATCCGCACCATCTTCTGGGATCCGCTCTTCGGCGAGTTCGCCTTCTATTATCGGCCACAACTGCTGGTGAAGGGTGCGCCGCTGGTGCTGATCGCCATCGGGTTGAGCCTCGGCTTCAAGGCCGGGATCTGGAACATCGGCGCCGAGGGCCAGTACATCATCGGCGCGCTGGTCGGGGCCGGCATCGGCCTCGCCTTCTATCCGCTCGACGCCTGGTACGTGTTTCCACTGATGGTGATCGGCGGCGCCGTCGGCGGCTGGGCCTGGGCGATGATCCCGGCGCTGCTGAAGGTGCGCTTCGGGACCAACGAGATCCTGGTCTCGCTGATGCTGGTCTATGTCGCCGAGCAGCTGCTGGCCTCGATGTCGCTGGGGCTGTTGAAAAACCCCGAGGGCCACGGCTTTCCGGGCAGCCGCAACCTGGCCGACTATCCCAGCGCGACGAGCTGGATCAACCAGGACGTGGGGCTGCACTGGGGCGTCGCCTTCGCGCTGATCGCGGTGATCTTCGCCTATGTGCTGCTGAACCGGCACATGCTGGGCTTTCACATCCGCCTGACCGGGGATGCGCCGCGCGCGGCGCGCTTTGCCGGGGTCAATCCGGCGCGGCTGATCCTCTTCTGCCTCGGCGCCTCGGGGGCGCTGGCCGGGCTGGCGGGCCTGTTCGAGATCTCGGGGCCGGCGGGCCAGGTGAGCATCGATTTCAACATCGGCTATGGCTTCACCGCGATCATCGTCGCCTTCCTGGGGCGGCTGCACCCGGTGGGCATCCTGCTGGCCGGGGCGCTGATGGCGCTGACCTATATCGGCGGCGAGATCGCGCAGTCGCAGCTCGGGCTGCCGGCCGCCGCGATCCAGGTCTTCCAGGGGATGCTGCTGTTCTTCCTGCTGGCCCTCGATCTTCTGACCAATTTCCGCGTCCGGATGCGCAAGAGCGAGGTGGCCTGAGATGGACCTGAGTGCGATCAACCCGGTTCTGCTGGTGGCCTCGCTGATGGTCGCCGCGACACCGATCCTGCTGGCCGCGATCGGCGAGCTGGTGGTCGAGAAGGCCGGCGTGCTGAACCTCGGGGTCGAGGGGATGATGATCACCGGCGCGATCTGCGGCTTTGCCATCGCGGTCGAGACCGGCTCGCCTTGGGCAGGCTTTATCGGCGCGGCGGCGGGCGGCGCGGCATTGTCCCTGCTCTTCGTGCTGCTGACCCAGCTGGCGCTGGCCAACCAAGTCGCCTCGGGCCTCGGCCTCACGCTCTTCGGGCTGGGCTTCAGCGCCCTGCTGGGCCAGAGCTATGTCGGGGTGAAGCCGCCCGCGACCCCGAAGCTGGAGTTCCTCGGGCTGAGCGATCTGTCGGTGATCGGGCCGATCCTGTTTCACCACGACCTGATCCTCTATTTCGGCATCGTCCTGGTGGCCGCGGTCTGGGCGGCGCTGAAATACACCCGCATGGGGCTGATCCTGCGCGCGGTGGGCGAGAATCACGACGCCGCCCATGCGCTCGGCTACAAGGTGGTGCGCATCCGCATCCTGGCGATCCTCTTCGGCGGCGCCTGCGCGGGGCTGGGCGGCGCCTATGTCAGCCTGGTGCGGGTGCCGCAATGGACCGAAGGGATGACCGCCGGGATCGGCTGGATCGCCCTTGCGCTGGTGGTCTTCGCCAGCTGGAAGCCATGGCGGGTGCTGCTGGGCGCCTATCTCTTCGGCGGCATCACCGTTCTGCAGCTCAATCTGCAGGCGGCGGGCGTTGCCATCCCGGTCGAGTATCTGGCAATGTCGCCCTATGTCGTCACCATCCTTGTGCTGGTGATCCTTTCCGCCGACAAGAGCAGCGCCCCGGCCTCGCTGGGCCGCATCTTCCATGCCGCTCGCTGAGCGGCCAACTTTGAGACCAACAAGGGGACTTCGAATGAGACTCACCACACTCCTCGCCAGCGCCGCGGTGGCGCTGGGACTGGCAACCGGCGCCTTCGCCGAGGAAAAGACCAAGGTCGGCTTCATCTATGTCGGGCCGATCGGCGACGGTGGCTGGACCTATCACCATGACGAGGGCCGCAAGGCGGTCGAGGCCGAGTTCGGCGACAAGGTCGAGACCGTCTACCAGGAAAGCGTGCCCGAGGGCGCCGACGCCGAGCGCGCGATCACCCAGATGGCGCTGAACGGGGCGGACCTGATCTTCACCACCTCCTTCGGCTTCATGGACCCGACGATCAACGTCGCCAAGAAGTTTCCGAACGTGAAGTTCGAGCACGCCACCGGCTACAAGACCGCGCCGAACGTGTCGACCTACTCGGCGCGCTTCTACGAGGGCCGGGCCATCCAGGGGCTGATCGCCGGGGCGATGACCGAAAGCAACATCGTCGGCTATATCGGCTCCTACCCGATTCCCGAGGTGATCCGCGGCATCAACAGCGCCTTCATACATGCCCGCAAGGTCAACCCGGACGTGCAGTTCAAGATCGTCTGGGCCTATACCTGGTTCGATCCTTCCAAGGAGGCCGACGCCGCCAAGGTACTGATCGAGCAGGGCGCCGACGTGATCCTGCAGCNNCAGCACACCGATTCGACCGCGCCGCTGGCTGCCGCCGCCGCCGCGGGCAACGTGATCGGCTTCGGGCAGGCCTCGGACATGGCCGAATATGCCGACGGGCCGCGGGTCAGCTCGATCATCGACGACTGGGCGCCCTACTACATCGAGCGCACGCGGGCGGTGATGGACGGCACCTGGGAGAGCGTCAGCACCTGGGACGGGATCGGCGCCGGCATGGTCGGGATCGGCGAGATCACCGACCGGGTGCCCGCCGAGGTCAAGGCCCAGGCGCTGGAGCTGAAGGAAAAGATCGCCTCGGGCGCATACCATCCCTTCACCGGACCGCTGAACAAGCAGGACGGCACCCCCTGGCTGGCCGAAGGCGAGATCGCCGACGACGCCACCTTGGCGGGGATGAACTTCTTCGTCGAGGGCATCGAGGGCGATATCCCGAACTGATCCGGCAGGCGCCGGTTTCCGGACAGGCCCCGCAGCTGCTGCGGGGCCTTTTTTCGTTCCGGGGCGAGCCGGGACGCTTTGCAGGCGGGGGCGGTCATGCCATCCTTCCGCCGGCACCCATGCCGCCGGAGACCGCCTGCCGATGACCCGACGCCTTCCCGACACTGCCAGCGTCGCGCATGGCTCCGAGGACGCGCGGCTCTATGCGCCCGCCGCCGAGCGCAATGCGGGGCCGCTCTGCGATCTGCTGGCGCGGCACGCCCCCGCCCCCGGTCCGGCGCTGGAACTGGCCAGCGGCACCGGCCAGCATGTGGTGGCCTTCGCGCGGCGCCTGCCCGGGTTCGATTGGCAGCCGACCGAGATCGCCGCCGAGCGCCGCGCCAGCGTCGACGCCCATGTGGCGGCGGCGGGGCTGGCCAATGTCCGCCCGGCCCTGGCGCTCGATGCCACCGCGCCGGGTTGGGCGGCGACGCATTCCGGTCAGGCGCTGATCGTTCTGGTGAACCTCTTGCACCTGATCGGCGCCGCCGAGGCCCGCACCGTGATCGCCGAGGCCGCCGCGGCGCTGGCCCCGGGCGGGCGGCTGGTGCTTTACGGCCCTTTCCGGCGCTCTGGCGAACTGACCAGTGCTGGAGACGCAGCGTTTCATGCCAGCCTCGTCGCGGCGGACCCCGAGATCGGCTACAAGGACGACCGCGACGTCAAGGACTGGATCCGCGGCGAGGGTCTGGATCTGATCGCGGCCGTCGAGATGCCCGCCAACAACCTCGCGCTGGTGGTTGAAAAACCCGTCATCTGATCAGGATCAAGGTGGCGCGGCCCGGCTCGTGGTTTGAGCGAAGCCGATACATGCAAAAGGAGAGATGCGACATGGGCTGGAAGGACAAGCTGAACGATACTCGCGCGGGCTTGCGCAACCTCAACAGCGCCATTCCGGACGCCGCCCGTGCGTTCGCCGGACTCGGCAAGGCGGTCAAGGAAGGCGGCACGCTGGATTACAAGACCAAGGAATTCGTCGCCCTCGGGATCTCGGTCGCCGCGCGGTGCGAACCCTGCATCTCGCTGCATATCGAGGCGCTGATCAAGGCCGGCGCCAGCCGCGAGGAGGTCGCCGACGTGCTGGCCATGTGCCTGCAGATGGGCGGCGGGCCGTCGCTGATGTATGCGGCCAAGGCGCTGGAGTGCTATGATGAGCTTGTCGCCTGATGGGCGCTCCGGCGGGCCGTCGACTTCGAACGCCCGCTGCCCCTGATCCCTGGGAGATTTGCCATGACTAAAAACTTCTTCGTCCCCGTGCTTCTGGCCGCAACGCTCGGCGGCGCGGCGCTTGCACAAGAGGGCCAACCGGGCACGCATTTCGTCGAGAACTGGGATCTCGACGGGGATGGCCAGGTGAGTGCCGCCGAGGCCACCGAAAAGCGCGACCAGCTCTTCTCGATGTTCGACCAGGACAGCAACAATGTCCTCGATCAGTTCGAGTACGGGCGCTTCGACGATACCCGCCTGGCGGACATGACCGAGAATGCCGGCGGCGCCGGGTCGGGGCCGATGGCCGCGGTGAACGCGGGGCTGACCCGCGAATTCAACGATGCCGATGGCGATGGCGCGGTCAGCCGGGACGAGTTCGCCGCCAGGTCGGATGACTGGTTCGGCACGCTCGACATCAACAAGGATGGCGCGGTGACCACCGAGGATTTCGGGAAATAGCCGGTTTTCGGCGCGGCGCCGGGTCAGAACGGTGGCGGCAGAAGATCGACCCCCGACATCACGCGGAAGGAGGCCGGCGGATAGGCCCCCGGCGCCTTGCCGAGGGTCACGAACCGCTCCAGCAGCGCGGCGCGCAATTCCGGATCGAGGCTGGCCAGGGCGGACGGGGTCGGCAGGAAGCTTTCGACCGGCAGGCCGTTGGCGGTCAGGATCTGGTGGCTGTCGAAGACCAGCTGATAGAAGGTGACCGCCGCCTCGCGCGCGCTTACGCTTGCGCCCCGGCTGCGCCCGGCGATCTCGTGCGCCTCGACCAGAACCCCCGCCTCGCCCTCGGCGCCCGCGATCCGGTGGCCGGGGATCAGCAGCCGGTGGTCCGGCGCCACGACCAGCTCGCGCTGCGGCATCATCGGCCCGATGGCGCGCGGGCGCAGCCGTACCGGCGCCAGGGCGGGGTTGTCGCGCATCTGCTCGGGGCCGAGCGTCCGCGTCCAGACGAAGCGCACCGGCTGCAGGCCCCCGGTGCGGGTCACGATCTTATCCCCCGGGCGCACATGCTCGACATGGCGGGCGCCGAAAGGGCCGCGCAGGTCGGTGCCCGCCGCCAGCCCGCCGCGGAATTCCAGCCCCTGTTGCGGGGGCGCTATCTGACGTTCGAAGCTCATCGCCGTTCCGGTCCCGACACAGGCAAGCGCAGCCTGCGCCGAGAATGCGGCAGAATTCCTAACGAAACCTGCAATGCGCCCGGAAAAATCGCGCGAACCCCGCCGGGCGGCCCTCAGCCGTCGGCACGGATCGCGGCGTTCTGCGGATCGTAGGGGCTGTCCTCGGTGATCTCGGCCTCCCAGAGCCGGTCCAGCATCTTCACCTGCAGCCTGGTGCCCGGCGTGGCCAGGTCGGGGCGGACATAGCCCATGCCGATGCTCTTGCCGAAATGCACCGAATAGCCGCCCGAGGTCAGGCGCCCGACGCGGGTGTCGCCCTGGTAGAGCGCCTCGCGCCCCCAAGGATCGGCATCCTCGGGCCCGTCGATGAGCAGCGTCACGCAGGTGCTGCGGATGCCCGTCTCCTGCATCGCCGCCTTGCCGTGAAAGTCCTTCGAGAGGTCCACGAAGCGCGGCAGATCCGCCTCCAGCGGCGTCGCGTCGCGGCCCAGTTCAGTGCCGAAGGCGCGATAGCTCTTCTCCTGGCGCAGCCAGTTCTGCGCCCGCGCGCCGACCAGCTTCAGCCCGTGCGGCGCGCCGGCCTCCAGCAGCCGGTCCCAGAGGTAGGTCTGCATCTCGATCGGGTGGTGCAGCTCCCAGCCGAGCTCGCCGGTATAGGCGACGCGGATGGCGCGGACCGGGCACATGCCCAGCTCGATCTCGCGCATCGACAGCCAGGGGAAGCGCTTGTTCGACAGCACCGTGGCCGGGTCGGCATCCCTGACCAGCGCGTTCAGAACTGCGCGGGATTTCGGTCCGGCGATGGCGAAAACGCCCCACTGGGTCGTCACGTCATGGCATTCGACATAGCCGAATTCGGACGCCTTGTCGGCGATCGCCTTGCGCAGGTAGTCGCCGTCATAGGCGGTCCAGGCGCCGGCGCTGACGAGGTAGTAGGCGTCCTCGGCCAGCCGCACGATGGTATATTCGGTGCGGGTTGTGCCATGGGCGGTCAGCGCATAGGTCAGGTTGATCCGGCCCACCTTGGGAAGCTTGTTGCAGGTGAACCAGTCCAGGAAGGCCGTGGCGCCCGGCCCGCGGACGAGGTGCTTGGTGAAGGCAGTGGCGTCGATCAGGCCGACCCCCTCGCGGATCGCCCTGGCCTCCTCCACCGCGTATTGCCACCAGCCGCCGCGCCGGAAGCTGCGCGCATCGTGGTCGAAATCGGCCGGGGCATCCAGCGGGCCGTAGTAATTGGGCCGCTCCCAGCCGTTGACGAAGCCGAACTGCGCCCCCAGCGCCTTCTGCCGGTCATAGGCCGGCGCGGTGCGCAGCGGCCGGCAGGCCGGGCGCTCCTCGTCCGGGTGGTGCAGGATATAGACGTGGTCGTAGCATTCCTCGTTCTTGCGCGCCGCGAACTCGGTGGTCATCCAGTCGCCGTAGCGCTTGGGATCGAGGCTGGCCATGTCGATCTCGGCCTCGCCGTCCACCATCATCTGCGCCAGGTAATAGCCGGTGCCGCCAGCCGCGGTGATGCCGAAGCTGAACCCCTCGGCCAGCCACATGTTGCGCA
>JAGRMU010000337.1 GCA_020441165.1 Sedimentitalea sp. | reverse complement strand
ACATAGCTGCCGGGTGCCGGCTCGATCGGTTTCAGCGCTCCGCTACCAGGCACATAGGCCGGAACCTTCTTGCCCTTGCTGTGGCTTTCGATCCACTCCGCCCAGTTCGGCCACCACGACCCCTGATGCGCCTCGGCCTTGGTCAGCCAGTCCTGCGGATCGGCCGGATAGGCAGCCGCGCTGGTCCAGAACCCGTATTTCGGCCGTTTTGCCGGCGGGTTGATCACCCCCGCGATATGCCCCGATCCGCCCAGAACAAAGGTCGTGTCACCGCCCAGCAAGCCGGTCGTCGGATAGATCGAGTTCCAGGGCGCGATGTGATCCTCTTTCGTCGCAAAGACATAGAAGGGAATATCGATCTTGCCGATGTCGATGGGCAGGCCGTCCATGGTCAGGTGCCCGGCCTTGCGCAAGCCGTTCTCGATATAGATCTTTTCCAGATACCACAGCAGCATGGCCGCCGGCAGGCGGGTGCTGTCCCCGTTCCAGAACAGCAGATCGAAGGCGGGCGGCTTGCGGCCCATCAGGTAATTCATCACGTGGAAGGACCAGATCAGGTCATTTTCCCGGATCATCGAGAACATGTCCTGCAGATGGTGGTTTTCCAGATAGCCCTTTTCGGCCATGTGTTCGCGCAGAACCTGCAGCCGGTCGCGGTCGATGAAAACGCCGATCTCGCCCACATCGGTGAAATCGACCATCGTGGCCAGCGTCGTCGCGGTCTTGACCCGCTTGTCGCCCTTGGCCGCCATATAGGCCAGCGTCGCCGTCACCAGAATCCCGCCGATGCAGAAGCCGAGAATGTCGAACTCGTCCTCGCCGGTCGCATCGGTGATCGCGTCCAGCGCGGTCAGCGGGCCAAGGCGCATGTAATCCTCGAAGCTCAGCGCCGCGTGCTGCTTGGTCGGGTTGACCCATGAAATCAGGAAAACGCTGTGGCCCTGCTCCAGCATATAGCGGACAAGGCTGTTTTCGGGCTTCATGTCGAAGATATAGTATTTGTTGATCCAGGGCGGCACGAACAGCAGCGGGCGCTTGAACTGGGTCTTGGTCAGCGGTTCGTAGTGGATCAACTGGATCAATTCGTTCTGATAGATCACCTGCCCCGGCGTCGTGGCCAGATCGCGCCCGACCTCGAAGGCCTCGCGGTCGGTCATGTTGATGTCCAGCCGCCCGTCGCCGCGTTCCAGATCGTCCAGAAGGTTGCGGAACCCGTCCAGCAGGCTGCGGCCATCGGTTTCAAGGAAACGCTCACGCGCGGCGGGGTTCAACGCCAGATAATTGCTGGGCGACAGCGCGCTGAGCAACTGCCGGGTATAGAACCGCACGCGCAGGCTGTCCTTGTCACCCTCGGGCAGGGTCTCGATCAGGCGGTCGGCGGCGCCTTCGATGGCCAGATGCACGTCGCGCAGGCCACGGCTGACCGGATCGCTGGTCCAGCGGCCATCGCGGAAGCGGCGGTCCTTGCTGTCCTCGCCCTCGCCCGTCCATGCGCCTGCCCAGGCCTTGGCGCTGTTGGACCACAGATCGATCTGGAACTGCGCCAGCGCAAACGGGTTCTGCGCCAGCTTCATCCCCACGCGAGCATAGGCCTGCGCCACGGTCCCCGAATCCAGCACCGAGAATTCATTGCCCGTCGCTTTGGCCAGGGCACTGGCGCTGCTGCGCTGCGCAAGCTCCTGCGCCCGTTGCATCAGGCTGGCAAATTCTGCGGTCTGTTCGGCAATTTTGCTTCGGTCCATTCCGGGTCTCCTTGGGGGTAGACAGGACGACCGGCTCTGCTGGCAACGGCCGGCGGTGGTGGGGACTGGCAACCGGCAGGTTGTCAGTCTGTGCTTGCAACAAGGATCACATGCAGGAAGCCCGGCCCATGCGCCCCGCGCACATAGCTCCCCTCGATATCGGTCGTGCCGCTGGGTCCGGTGATCAGGATCGCGTTGCGCGGATGGGGCCGATCGGCCAGCTGCGCAGCATAGTCCTCGAGATGGGACAGGATATCGGATTCCTGCAGCACCACGATATGATGGAGGGGCAGGAAAGACAGCAAGATCGGCGTATCGGCGCCCGAATGCACGATCAAGGACCCGCTTTCGGCGATACCCCAAAGCGCCTTTCCGAGCGCTGCCGGCTGGTCCGGGGCAAGAGTGGTGCCGGTGTCAAGGCCCGTCCAGTCGAGTGCGGTCAGCGCCGGCGTCGGTTCCACGGCCAGGGACAGTGACAGGCCGTGTCCCGACAGATAGCGCCGCACAGCGTCGGGAACGGCTTCCATGCCGCCAACGCGGTCAATCGTCGTGCCGATCGCCTCAGCCTTCAGGATGAAGGCATCGAACAGCCCCTCAGCGACCAGTCGGGGGCGGCTGGTGT
>JAGRMU010000336.1:267-1095 GCA_020441165.1 Sedimentitalea sp. | reverse complement strand
ATTGGTGCCGATGGCGATCGGCGCCGCGCGATAGCCCCGCGCGGCAAGCTCGCGCCGCAGCACCTCGGGCGCGGCCGGGCGGGCGATCAGACGGGTCTCGAAATCCAGACCCGGCGACAGGCCGAGAAAGGCGTGGCTGGGACGGGCGAAGCAGTAGATGCAGCCATGCTCGCAGCCGCGATAGGGGTTGATCGAGCGGTCGAAGGGCAGGTCCGGCGAGCGGTTGTAGGTGATCAGGCTGCGCGGCACCTCCACCGCCGCCTCGGTCCGCAAGCCGGGCCGCTCCTCGGGGATGTCCCAGCCGTCATCGACCGCGCAGCGCCCCGGCTCGAACCGGCCCGGCGCATTGCTCGCCGCCCCCCGCGCCCGGCGGCGCGCCCTGTCGATGACACCCTCGCTCGGCATGGACCAGAACTAGAACGTAACGGGAACATATGCAAGCGCCCCATGATCTTCCTGCACCAGCCTCATTAGCAATCGGACGGATTGCCGTGTATAGGTCGGTTGCAGCGCCGCCAGTGTCGCAATTATCGCAGTCCCGATTCCGCTCCGGCGTCAATAACGGGACAAACCGGCCATCCGGGCCCTCGCGCCCCGCAGATTCAGGAATCGCCCCATGTCGGAAGAAGAAGACATCGTCCTGTCGGAACTCGACGACGAGGAACTCGTGCAGCAGATGTTCGACGACCTCTATGACGGTCTGCGCGAGGAGATCGAGGAGTCGGTCAACATCCTGATCGAACGCGGCTGGGCCCCCTATGACGTGCTCACCAAGGCCCTGGTCGGCGGCATGACCATCGTCGGCGCCGATTTCCGCGACGGCATCCT
>JAGRMU010000336.1:0-140 GCA_020441165.1 Sedimentitalea sp. | reverse complement strand
CACGACATCGGCAAGAACCTGGTGTCGATGATGATGGAGGGCGCCGGCTTCGAGGTGGTCGATCTGGGCATCAACAACCCGGTCGAGAAATACCTCGAGGCGCTGGAGACCGAAAAGCCCGACATCCTGGGCATGTCGGC
>JAGRMU010000052.1 GCA_020441165.1 Sedimentitalea sp. | reverse complement strand
GAGGGTCTGCCGGGTGAAAGGGGTCAGCGAGAAGATCCGCTCGATATCCGGGATGAAGCCCATGTCGAGCATCCAGTCGGCCTCGTCCACCACCATGATCTGCACGCCGGTCAAGAGCAGCTTGCCGCGCTCGAAATGATCGAGCAGCCGGCCGGGCGTCGCGATCAGCACGTCGACGCCCTTGTCGATCAGCTTGTCCTGCTCGCCGAAGGAGACGCCTCCGATCAGCAGCGCCTTGGTCAGGTTGACGTGCTTGGCATAGGTGTCGAAATTCTCGGCCACCTGCGCGGCCAGTTCCCGGGTCGGGCAGAGCACGAGCGAGCGCGGCATCCGCGCGCGGGCGCGGCCGCGGGCCAGCAGGGTGATCATCGGCAGGGTGAAGCCGGCGGTCTTGCCGGTCCCGGTCTGGGCGATGCCCAGCACGTCGCGCCCGGCGAGGGCCGCGGGGATCGCGCCCAGCTGGATCGGGGTGGGGGTTTCGTATCCGGCCTCTTCGACCGCTTTCAGCACCTTGGGATTCAGGTTCAGATCGGAAAATTTTGTCATGTGTGTCCGTGTTTTGCGGACACTTGTTCGGCCCGCACCTCTGGTGGGAGCCGGACCCGTACGGTCCTGCGCTTCTGCGCATCTCTGGCTCTTGCTGGCCGCCTTATCAAACTGCCGCGCCGCGGTCAAACCCAGACGTGATTCGGCGCCGCGGGGCGGACGATGTTTCCGAACGCGCAACAGTTCGGCCCGGATCGCCGGACCGTTTCCGGCGCGTCAGGCCATCATCTCCTTCGTCGCGGTCAGCCGGACCTCGGGGAAATCGCGCTCGATCCGGTCGATGTCCCATTGCAGGCGCGTCAGGTAGACGATGTCGCCGTCATGGTCATGGGCGATGTGCTGCTTGTTGGCGGCGGTGAACGCCTCGACCGCGGCGCGCGGGCCGCTGACCCAGCGGGCCGAGGTGAACTGCGAGGGCTCGAAGCGCACCGGGAGGCCGTATTCCAGCTCGATCCGGCTGGCCAGCACCTCGAACTGCAGCGCGCCCACCACGCCGACGATGAAGCCCGAGCCGATGGCCGGCTTGAACACCTTGGCGGCGCCTTCCTCGGCGAATTGCATCAGCGCCTTTTCCAGGTGCTTGGCCTTCATCGGATCGCCCGCGCGCACCACCTGCAGCAGTTCGGGCGCGAAGGAGGGGATGCCGGTGACCCGCAGTGCCTCGCCCTCGGTCAGCGTGTCGCCGATGCGCAGCTGGCCGTGGTTGGGGATGCCGATGNNCGCCGGCCCAGGCTTCCTCGGCCAGCTCGCGGTCGGCGGCCAGGAACAGCACCGGGTTGGTGATCGCCATCGGCTTGCGGCTGCGCACATGGGTCAGCTTCATGCCGCGGGTGAAATGCCCCGAGGCCATGCGCAGGAAGGCCACGCGGTCGCGGTGCTTGGGGTCCATGTTCGCCTGCACCTTGAAGACGAAGCCGGACACCGTTGTCTCGTCCGGGGAAATCTGGCGCGGCTCGGCGCGCTGCACCTGCGGCTCGGGGCCATAGGCGCCGATCCCGTCCATCAGCTCGCGCACTCCGAAGGAGTTGATCGCCGAGCCGAACCAGATCGGGGTCATGTGGCCCTCGAGCACCGATTGCACGTTCAGCGGCGGCAGCAGCCCGCGGGCCATTTCCAGCTCCTCGCGCAGGGTCTCGAGCAGATGCGCCGGGACGTGCTGCGCGAGCTTCGGATCGTCCAGCCCCTCGATGGCGATGCTCTCGGCGACCTTGTTGCGGTCGGCGCGGTCCATCAGTTCCAGCCGGTCGCGCAGGATGTCGTAGCAGCCGAGGAACTCGCGCCCCTGGCCGATCGGCCAGCTGGCCGGGGTCACGTCGATGGCCAGCATCTCCTGGATCTCGTCGATGATCTCGA
>JAGRMU010000335.1 GCA_020441165.1 Sedimentitalea sp. | reverse complement strand
GCTCCGGCACCGGGCCGAAGAGGACGTTGCCATCGGGCGACCAGATCATCGGGCCGTTGATCACCCGCTTGATCCCGGCCTCGCCGAGCACCGGCACCCGCGCGACGGCGCGCAGCATGTTGTCCTCGATCCGCTCCAGGTCGTCGGGGAAAAGCTCGTGCGCGAAGCCTTGCGGCGTGCCCGCCTCGGCCCAGAGGCGCAGGTCCTTCTCGTAGGCGCCGACCAGCAGGCCCTTGCCCTCCTGGCGCAGGTAGTATTCGCCGTCGCGGTCGGCCACCGAGGGCAGGCGCCGGTCGAGCGCGGCGATCGCGGGGATGGTTTCGGTCACGAAATACTGGTGCTCGGTGGGTTGCAGCGGCAGGGACAGGCCGGCCATCGCCGCCACCTCGCGGCCCCAGAGCCCCGCCGCGTTCACCACCCAGTCGGTGCGGATATCGCCCCTGGGCGTGCGCACGATCCAGCCGCCATCGGGTTGCGGCTCGGTGCCGGTGACCGGGCAGAAGCGGTGGATCTCGGCCCCCCGCGCCCGCGCCCCGGCCGCATAGGCCTGGGTCACGCCCGAGGGATCGACATTGCCGCCGTCCGGCTCCCACATGATGCAGCGGATGCCGTCGAAATCGACCAGCGGGTGCAGGCGCTCGGCCTCGTCGCGGCTCACCTCGTGAAAGTTCATGCCATAGAGCCGGGCCTTGGCCGCCTGCAGGCGCAGCTGGTGCTCGCGGGCCTCGGTCTGGGCCAGGTAGAGGCTGCCGGGCTGAAAGACGCCGCAGCCCTGCCCGGTCTCGGCCTCGAGCTCCTTGTAGAGCGACATGGTATAGTGCTGGATCCGCGAGATATTGGTGCTGTCATGCAGCCCGTGGATGTTCGCCGCCGCGTGCCAGGTGCTGCCGCTGGTCAGCTCGTCCCGCTCCAGCAACACGACGTCGGACCAGCCCAGCTTGGTCAGGTGATAGAGGATCGAGCAGCCGATCACGCCTCCGCCGATGACCACGGCCTGCGCATGGGTTTTCATCGCGTCGGTCCCTTTCCGCCCGTTTCCGGCACCGACCCTGCGGCAGGGCCCGGGGCGCCGGTTGCCTTTTCCCGACACGCGGCGTCGCCCGGATACAACTGGCACCGGTATTTCGCGCGCCCGGCGCGGGGACCCGGTGTCGGCGGGTCAGTCCTTTTCGGAGCGATACCGGGCCAAATCCGGGTCGCCGTCCAGCTCCATCTCGGCGCGCAGCGCGCAGCGCGCGGCGCCGGCGCTGGCAAGCTCGGCCAGGGTCGGCCCGGCGGTCCTGGCCAACGCCTGCAGCGCCTCGGCGATGGCCTGGTGCACCTCGACCATGCCACCGGCGTCGCGGGCGATGCGGTCGAAGCTCATCCGGAAGAACCCGTCCAGGTCCGGCGGCACCATCCAGACCCGGTCCAGCCGCGGCGCCTCGCACTCGTCCGGCGGATCGGCCTGCGCCAGCACCGTCGCCAGGCGGTTCACCATGTCGATCGCGGTCTGCGGATCGTTGATCCCAGGCGAGAGGGCGCGCGAGGCGATCTCGGTCAGCACCAGCACCCCGAAGCCCGGATCCTGCTGGAAGGAACGGCTGCTGTCGATCACCACCGCCATGCGCACTGCCTTGGCCACCGCGTCGGCATCGCCCTCGACATAAGCGAGCACCTCGCCGGCCTGCAGATAGGCGCCGATCCGGGCCACCACGTAGATCCGCACCTCCTCGGCCTCGGCGCTGTCCTGCAAGCGGTCCTGGAATATCTGCTGGACATAGCCCGCGCGCGTGGCGCGCACCGGCTTGCGCCCGCCGCTGCCGGCGGTCTCGGGATCGTTAAGGCTCTGCGCCCCGTAACAGGGCCGCTTCGCGATCTCGCGCATCGCCGCCTCGGCGCGGCGCTGCACCTGGTTGCCGGTCTTGTCGAGACTGCCCAGCTCCTCGAGATGGGCGATCCAGAGAATGAGGTTCGCCACGATCAGCACGATCACCCCGATGGTGAAGCCGAAGAGCACCACGATCTCCTTCTCGCCGAAGAAATGCGTCGACCGCAGCACGATGGCCATGAGCGCGAAGAGATAGGCGCCGACAAAACTGGCCAGCACCGAATGGGTGGTGGTGTCGTCCTTGAGGATCACGTGGGTGCGCGGGCTCCACTGGCTGGACGCGGTGCGGAAGGCGCCGGTCATGATGGTCAGCGAGAAGATGCTGACCGCCAGCATCGAGCTCGAAAGGGTCTGCAGGATCGGATCGACGGCCTTGGCGCCGATGACATCGGCAAGACCCTCGGGGATCAGCGGACCCATCAGCTTGGCCACCAGCAGCGACAGGACGCTGAGCAGCGCGATCATCAGCACCCGCACATAGAGCCGCCGCGAGAGTTGCACGGCGATGCGCCAGAAGGTCGAGATCATGTCCTGTCCTCTTCGTTTCCGCGTCGCGGCCCGTCGCCGATCGCCCCGCGCCCGCCATCGCCCGGATGCTTTTCGACAAGAAGTGTCGCACGCCGGCTTGCATCGCCCGCCCCGCTTCTGAAATGTGCCGCAGAACCCACTCGGAGGCCAAGATGAAAACCACCACCCGGGTCGCCGTCATCGGCGGCGGCGTCGTCGGATGCAGCGTGCTCTATCACCTGACCAAGCTGGGCTGGTCGGACGTGATGCTGATCGAACGCTCGGAACTGACCTCGGGGTCCACCTGGCACGCGGCGGGCGGGTTTCACACCCTCAACGGCGACACCAACATGGCGGCGCTTCAGGGCTACACGATCCGGCTCTACAAGGAGCTGGAGGCGATCACCGGCATGTCCTGCGGGCTCCACCATGTCGGCGGCGTGACGCTGGCCGACAACCGCGACCGCTTCGACATGCTGCTGGCCGAGCGCGCCAAACACCGGTTCATGGGGCTCGACACCCGCATCGTCACCCCCGAGGAGATCCGCGAGATTGCGCCGATCACCAACACAGAGGGCATCATCGGCGGGCTCTACGATCCGCTTGACGGGCATCTGGACCCCTCGGGAACCACCCATGCCTATGCCAGGGCGGCGCGGATGGGCGGCGCCAGCATCGAGACCCATTGCATGGTGCGCGAGACCAACCAGCGCCCCGACGGGACCTGGGACGTGGTCACCGACAAGGGCACCGTCCATGCCGAGCACGTGGTCAATGCCGGCGGGCTCTGGGCGCGCGAGGTGGCGGCCATGGCCGGGCTCTATTTCCCGCTGCACCCGATGGAGCACCAGTATCTGGTCACCGACGACATCCCCGAGATCTTCGAGCGCGCCAGCGAGCATCCCCACGTGATGGACCCGGCCGGCGAATCCTATCTGCGCCAGGAAGGGCGCGGCCTGTGCATCGGATTCTACGAACAGCGCTGCCGGCCCTGGGCCGTCGACGGCACGCCATGGGGATTCGGCCACGAACTGCTGCCCGACGATTTCGACAAGATCTCGGACAGCATCGAGTTTGCCTACAAGCGTTTTCCGGTTCTGGAAAAGGCCGGGGTCAAGTCGGTGATCCACGGCCCCTTCACCTTCGCCCCGGACGGCAACCCGCTGGTCGGGCCGGTGCCGGGCCTGCGCAACTACTGGTCGGCCTGCGGGGTGATGGCGGGCTTCAGCCAGGGCGGCGGCGTCGGGCTGACCCTGGCGCAGTGGATGATCGAGGGCGAGCCCGAGCGCGACGTCTTCGCCATGGACGTGGCGCGGTTCGGCAGCTGGATCAACGCCGGCTACACCCTGCCAAAGGTCACCGAGAACTACCAGACGCGGTTCAGCGTCTCCTATCCCAACGAGGAACTGCCCGCCGCGCGGCCGAACCGCACCACGCCGATGTATGACATCTTCACCGGGATGGGCGCGGTCTGGGGCCAGCAATACGGGCTTGAAGTGGTGAACTACTTCGCGCAAGGCACTGAACCGACGTATGAAACCCCGTCCTTCCGACGTTCGGACGCGTTTGGCGCGGTGGCCCGCGAGGTCAGGGGCGTGCGTGGCGGCGTCGGCATCAACGAGCTGCAGAATTTCGGCAAGTACCGCATCGCCGGACCGAGGGCACGGGCCTGGCTCGACCGGATCATGGCCGGGCGCGTGCCCGAGCCCGGCCGTCTGTCGCTGACCCCGATGCTCTCGCCCCGGGGCCGGCTGATCGGCGATTTCACCATTTCCTGCCTCGGCGAGACCGAGTTCCGCCTGACCGCCTCCTATGGCAGCCAGAACTATCACATGCGCTGGTTCCTTAAACATCAGGAAGACGGCATAACCATCGAGAATATCAGCGATACCGTCACCGGTTTCCAGATCGCCGGGCCGCGGTCCCGGGCGGTTCTGGACGCCTGCACGCGCAGCGATGTCGCGGATCTGCGGTTTCTGGACGTGCGGCGGATGGTGGTCGGGATGACCGACTGCCTCGTGCAGCGGGTCAGCTATACCGGCGATCTGGGCTTTGAAATCTATTGCGATCCCATGGGCCAGCGGCAGCTCTGGGCGACGCTCTGGGCCGAAGGGCAGAACCACGCCATGGTGCCCTTCGGGATGCGGGCGATGATGTCGCTGCGGCTCGACCGGTTCTTCGGCAGCTGGCTCTCCGAGTTCTCGCCCGACTACACCGCCGCCGAGACCGGGCTCGACCGCTTCATCCCCTTCCGCAAACCCGTTGATTTCATTGGTCGCGCTGCGGCGGAAGAACAGCGAGCGGAGGGTCCGGCGCGCCGTCTTGCCGCCTTCGAGGTGGATGCCGACGACGCCGACGTCCACGCCTATGAACCGATCTGGCTGGACGGCAAGGTTCAGGGCTTCTGCACCTCCGGCGGTTACTCGCACCATGCCGGCAAATCGATCGCCCTGGGGTTCCTGCCGACGGATCGCATCGCCGAGGGGCTGGCGGTCGAGATCGAGATCCTCGGCCAGATGCGGCCGGCGCGGCTGATCACCACGCCGCTTGTCGATCCCGACGGCGCGCGGCTGCGCGGATGACGGGCGGGTCGCCCATCCCGCACCATGCCCTGCCGATCCTGCTGCTGGCGGCGGGCCAGTCCCGCCGGATGCGCGGGACCGACAAGCTGATGGAGGATGCGGGCGGGCAGCCGCTCTTGCGCCGGCAGGCAGACCGCGCGCGGGCCGCGACCGAGGGGCCGGTCCTCGTCACCCTGCCGCCGCCGCCGCATCCGCGCCACGATGCGCTCGGCGGTCTCGACGTGGCACCGGTTCCCGTGGCCGATGCCACCGAGGGCATGGCCGCCAGCCTGCGTGCCGGCTTCGCGGCGCTGCCTCCCGGCGTTCCGGCGGCGATGATCCTGCTCGCCGATCTGCCGGATCTCACCACGGATGACTTGAAGACGGTCCTGCAAGCCGTTGACCTGACGTCAGATAAGCTGGTCTGGCGCGGTGCGACCCGGACCGGCGCACCGGGCCATCCCATCGTCGTCGCCGCGCCGCTCTTCGCGGCCTTCGCCCGGCTCACCGGCGATAGCGGCGGGCAGGAGGTGATCCGCGCCGCCGAGGGCCGCGTCCGGCTGGTTCCCCTGCCCGGTGACCGCGCCCGGCGCGATCTCGACACGCCCGAAGACTGGGCGACCTGGCGCGCCGAGCAGGCCGCGCGCGGCCCCAAGGCGCGCTGATGCGGCTCTGATCGCATCTATAGAGCCACATGAGCCGCGCGGCGTCTCCGGGCAGGCACTCCGGACGGGATGACCAAGCGCCTTGGCACGACGCAGCGGCACGGTTTTTCCGCTGGCCTTCCACGGCACGCCGCGCTATGCGCGCCGCAACTCCCGCACAAAGGCTGACCTCATGGACCTGCGCAATATCGCAATCATCGCACACGTGGATCACGGCAAGACCACGCTGGTGGACGAATTGCTCAAGCAATCGGGGACCTATCGCGAGAACCAGGCCACCACCGAGCGGGCGATGGACAGCAACGATCTGGAGCGCGAGCGCGGCATCACCATCCTGGCCAAGGCCACCTCGGTGGTCTGGAAGGACGCCCGCATCAACATCGTTGACACCCCGGGTCACGCCGATTTCGGCGGCGAGGTCGAGCGTATCCTGTCGATGGTCGACGGCGTCGTGCTGCTGGTCGATGCCGCCGAGGGGCCGATGCCGCAGACCAAGTTCGTCACCTCCAAGGCGCTGGCCCTGGGCCTGCGTCCCATCGTCGTGCTGAACAAGGTCGACAAGCCCGACGCCGAGCCGGACCGGGCGCTGGACGAATGCTTCGATCTCTTCGCCAATCTCGGCGCCGACGACGACCAGCTCGATTTCCCGCATCTCTATGCCTCGGGCCGCTCGGGCTGGGCCGATGCCGAGCTCGATGGTCCGCGCAAGGACCTGAGCGCGCTCTTCGATCTGGTGGTGCGCCATGTCCCGGCCCCCGCCCAGATCGCCCGCCGGTCCGAGCCGTTCCGGATGCTGGCCACGACCCTTGGCAGCGATCCCTTCATCGGCCGGATCCTGACCGGACGGGTCGAAAGCGGAACGGTGAAGACCGGCGAGACCGTCAAGGCGCTGTCGCGCGACGGCAGCCAGCTCGAAAGCTTCAGGGTGTCCAAGGTGCTGGCCTTCCGCGGCCTCTCGCAGCAGCCGATCGATCTGGCCGAGGCCGGCGACATCGTCAGCCTCGCCGGCATGTCCAAGGCGACCGTCGCCGACAGCATTGTCGCCCCCGAGGTGTCGGTGGCCCTGCCCGCGCAGCCGATCGATCCGCCGACCATCACCGTCACCTTCGGCATCAACGATTCTCCCCTCGCCGGGCGCGACGGCAAGAAGGTCCAGAGCCGGGTGATCCGCGACCGGCTGCTGAAGGAGGCCGAAAGCAACGTCGCCATCCGCGTCACCGACACGCCCGGCGGCGAGGCCTTCGAGGTCGCTGGCCGGGGCGAGTTGCAGATGGGCGTGCTGATCGAGAACATGCGCCGCGAGGGCTTCGAACTGAGCATCTCGCGCCCTCAGGTGCTGTTCCGCGACGAGAACGGCGCGCGGCTGGAGCCCATCGAGGAGGCCACCATCGACGTCGACGACGAGTATGCGGGCGCGGTGATCGAGAAGATCACCGGCCCCCGCAAGGGCGAGCTGGTCGAGATGAAGCCCGCCGGCGCCGGCAAGACCCGGATCATCGCGCATGTGCCGAGCCGCGGGCTGATCGGCTATCACGGCGAGTTCCTGACCGATACCCGCGGCACCGGCGTGCTGAACCGGGTGTTTCACGGCTGGGCCCCCTACAAGGGCGCGATCCCCGGGCGCCGGGCCGGGGTGCTGATCTCGATGGAGAACGGCCAGTCGGTGGCCTATGCGCTGTGGAATCTCGAGGAACGCGGACGCCTCTTCATCGGCGCCCAGGCGGATGTGTACGAGGGCATGATCATCGGCGAGCACAGCCGCGACAACGATCTCGAGGTCAACCCGCTGAAGGGCAAGAAGCTGACCAACGTGCGTGCCAGCGGCACCGACGAGGCGGTGCGCCTGACCACGCCGATCACCATGACGCTGGAGCAGGCCATCGCCTACATTGACGACGACGAGCTGGTCGAGGTCACCCCCAACGCCATCCGCCTGCGCAAGCGCCATCTCGACCCGCACGAGCGCAAGCGCGCGTCCAAGGCCGCGAGTTGAGCCATGTCCGCGCCGGTCACGCACATGAGCGACTGGGCGCAGGACCCCGGCCGCTGGCATGGGCGGATCACCGGCGCCGATCTGGGCGGCCCGGTGTCGATCCTGTTCTTTTCCAGCGACAGGCCGGGCGCCGGCCCGGTCCTGCACTGGCACCCCTATGACGAGATCTTCATCTGCCGCAGGGGGCGGGCGCGGTTCACGCTCGGACCGAAGGTGATCGAGGCCCGCGAGGGCGACATCCTGCGCGCCCCGGCCCGCATGCCCCACAGGTTCGAAGTGATCGGACCAGAGGGCTATGAAGGCATCGACATCCACTGCTATGCCGAGGTCATCCAGCACGACCTGGAATAGCGCGAAGCTTTGCCTTTTCGCAGGGCACTCTGCCCGGGTAGGCTCACCCCTTGCCGCCGCGGCGAGCTACTCGCTGGTCTCGACGATCAGCAACTCGCGCTCGGACGCGTCGCGCGCATGGCTGAGCGCGCGCTGATAGACGTCCGAGTTGTAGCAGGCCTCCGCCGCCTCGACCGAGGGAAAGCGGGCCACCACGTTGCGTGGGCGCGCCTGGCCTTCGAGCTGAACGAAGCGTCCGCCCCGGGCGATGAACACCCCGCCATGGGCAGCGATGGCCTCGGTCGCGAGGGCGGCGTATCGGCCATAGGCCTCTTCGTCGGTGACGGTCACATGGGCAATCCAGAGCGCTGGCATCCTATCCCTCCAGGATCTTCTCGGCGGCGCGGAACGCGGCCTTTGCATTGGCGGTATCGCGGCCGCCGCCCTGGGCCATGTCCGGGCGTCCGCCGCCGCCCTTGCCGCCCAGCTCGCCGACCGCCGCCTTGACCAGATCGACGGCCGAGACGCGCGCCGTCAGGTCCGGGGTGACCCCGGCCGCCACCGCCGCCTTGCCGCCGGCATCGGCGATCAGCAGCACCGCGCCGCTTTGCAACCGCGACTTGTGCTGGTCGATCAGCGCCGGCAGGTCCTTGCCGGTGACGCCGGTGACCTGCAGCGCCAGGAAGGGCACGCCGTTGATCTCGCGGGGGGCCGGGGCCGCCTCGCCGGGTCCGGCCATCGCCATGTCCCGGCGCAGCTGCGCAAGCTCGTTGACCAGCGCCTTGCGCTCGTCCAAGAGGGCGCGGATCCGCTCGGGCACCCTTGCCGGCTGTTCCTTGAGGAGCGCCGCCGCCTCGCCGAGGCCCGTCTCCTGCGCGCGCAGATGGCGCAGCGCGTCCGGCCCCGTCAGCGCCTCGATGCGCCGCACCCCGGCACTGGAGGCCGACTCGCCCAGGATGATCAGCACCCCGATGTCGCCGGTGCGCCGGACATGGGTGCCGCCGCAGAGCTCCAGCGAATAGGTCCTGCCATCGATCCCCTTGCCCGAGCCTGCGAGGGACCCCATGGAGACCACGCGCACCTCGTCGCCGT
>JAGRMU010000334.1:3399-3962 GCA_020441165.1 Sedimentitalea sp. | reverse complement strand
GCATCCGGGTCATGCCGCCGACCAGAACCACCTCGTCGATGTCGCCGGTCGCCAGGCCGGCATCCTTCAGCGCGTCCTTGCAGGGCTTGAGCGTCGACTTGATCAGGTCTCCCACCAGGCTTTCCAGCTTGGCGCGGGTCAGCTTCATCACCAGGTGCAGCGGCTGGCCGGTCTTTCCGTCCATCGAGATGAAGGGCTGGTTGATCTCGGTCTGGCTGGAGCTGGACAGCTCGATCTTGGCCTTCTCTGCGGCTTCCTTGAGGCGCTGCAGGGCCATCTTGTCCTTGGTCAGNNACGCCATGCTCCTTCTTGAACTCGCCCGCCAGGTAGTTGACGATGCGCATGTCGAAGTCCTCGCCACCCAGGAAGGTGTCGCCGTTGGTCGACTTGACCTCGAAGAGGCCGTCGTCGATCTCGAGGATGGTCACGTCGAAGGTACCGCCGCCCAGGTCATAGACCGCGATGGTGTGGCTGTTGTCCTTGTCGAGGCCATAGGCCAGCGCCGCCGCGGTTGGCTCGTTGATGATCCGCAGCACGTCGAGACCGGCGATCTTGCCGGCGTC
>JAGRMU010000334.1:0-3380 GCA_020441165.1 Sedimentitalea sp. | reverse complement strand
TTGAAATAGGCCGGCACGGTGATCACCGCCTGCTTGACCTCTTCGCCGAGATAGCTTTCGGCGGTCTCCTTCATCTTGCCGAGGATGAAGGCGCTGATCTGGCTGGGGGAATACTTCTCGCCCTTGGCCTCGATCCAGGCGTCGCCATTGCCGCCGTCGATGAGGGTGAACGGCAGGTTCTTCTTGTCCTTGGCCAGATCCGGGTCGTCGAAGCGGCGCCCGATCAGGCGCTTGACGCCGAAGATGGTGTTGTCGGGGTTGGTGACGGCCTGGCGCTTGGCGGGTTGCCCGACCAGGCGCTCGTCATCGGTGAAGGCGACGATCGAGGGCGTGGTGCGCGCGCCTTCGGAATTCTCGATCACCCGGGGCTGCGATCCGTCCATGATCGCGACGCAGCTGTTGGTGGTCCCCAGGTCGATGCCGATTACTTTGCTCATAGTGTTCGATCCCTTATCTGTCTCAAGGCGATGTCCCGAGGCCAGAACCCGTTTCGGCATCCGGACCCCGAATTTTCCGGCCCGCGAAAGACGCGGCATTCGCGGGCGTTGCGGCGTATATAGGGAGGGCGAGAAAGCCCTGCAACCGCCGCTTGTCGCGTTTTTCGAGAGTGATTGCAGCAAGATTGACGTTTCGCTCGCGCGCCTTCGCGGCCTATGCTGGGCACCGTGCAGGCAAGGTGGGAGCGGACATGGCAAGCGGGTTCTGGATCGCCCTGATCGCGGTCTTCGTCGCCGGGATGACGATCGCCACGCAGGCGCCGATGAACGGGCGGCTCGGCGCCGGGCTGGGCAGCGGGCTGGCGGCGGCGATGGTCTCGTTCGGGGTCGGCTTCGCGCTGCTGGCGGCAATCGTCACCGCGCGCGGCGCGCTGCCGGGCATCGCCCAGGTCCGCGCGGTGCCCTGGTGGGCCTGGGGCGGCGGCGCGCTGGGGGCCTATTACATCTGGGTCACGATCCACGCGGTGGAGAAACTGGGCGTGCTGACCATGGCGGCGGCGCTGATCCTGGGGCAGCTGATCGGGGCGATGGTGCTGGATTCGACCGGCGCCTTCGGCCTGCCGGTGCGTGCCTTCGACTGGCAGCGGGCGCTGGCGGCGGCGCTGGTCGCCGCCGGCGTGGCGCTGTCGCTGCGCCGATGAGCGGCGCGACCCTCGGCCTGCGCGGTTTCGCGATCTGGAAGGGCTTTCTGGACGGCGAGGCCCAGGCCGGGCTGGTGGCGGCGCTGCGCCCGGTGCTGGCGGCGGCGCCGCCCTTTTCGCCGCTCACGCCCTACGGCAAGCCGATGTCGGTACGGATGAGCTCGGCCGGGCGCTTCGGATGGTATTCCGACCGCAAGGGCTATCGCTATGTCGAGACGCACCCGGACGGCACCCCCTGGCCGGCGATCCCGGCGCCAGTGCTCGAGATCTGGGATGCGGTGACTGGCCTCGAGCGGCGGCCCGACTGTTGCCTGATCAACTGGTACGGCGAGGGCGCCCGGATGGGGATGCACCAGGACCGGGACGAGGCGGATTTCTCCTGGCCAGTGGTTTCGGTGTCGCTGGGCGACGATGCCCTCTTCCGGATCGGCAACCGGACCCGGGGCGGGGCAACCGACTCGCTCTGGCTGGCCTCGGGCGACGTGGTGGTGATGGGCGGCGACGCGCGGCTGACCTATCACGGGGTGGACCGCATCCGCTTCGGCTCCTCCCGGCTGCTGGCCGAGGGCGGGCGGATCAACCTGACGCTGCGGGTGGTGACCTGAGCCTGCGCATCTTGTATTTTTTATGCATTTTTTCCGATCTTGCGGTAATTCCGTGTTTGCTGCATTCATTTTCATATACCGATCGACCGATTGGCTGTTGTGAATGAGGGAGCAACCGGATGAAAAAGAGAGCATGGATTTGGGCGGCGATACTGGCCGCGGGATCGGCGCAGGCACAGGAGCCCGCCGTTTCACTGGTCGCGGCGGGCAGTCTCAAGGCCGCTCTGGGTGAGTTGGCCGAACAGTATTCGCGCGCCCACGACACTGCCATCGAGACTCGTTTCGGACCTTCCGGGCTGATCCGCGAGTCTCTCGAGGCTGGCGAGTCCGGCGATATCTTTGCCTCGGCGAACATGGCCCACCCGCAGCGCTTGGAGGCGGATGGCCGCGGCGGTCCGGTGGTTCTTTTCGCACGCAACCGGCTCTGCGCGATCGCGCGGCCGGAGGTTGCGGTGACCACCGAGACGCTGCTCGAGGTGCTGCTGGACGATGACACACGCGTCGGAACCTCGACCCCCGGCGCGGATCCATCGGGGGATTATGCATGGGCGTTCTTCGAGAAGACCGGGCACGGCGAGGCGCTCAAGGCCAAGGCGCTGCAACTGACCGGAGGGCCGGACAGCGCCGCTCCGCCGGAGGGGAGCAACGCCTATGCCTGGGTCCTCGACAGCGATCAAGCGGATGTGTTCGTCACCTATTGCACCAATGCGGTTCTGGCCCGCGCGCAGGTACCGGAATTGCAGAAGATCGCCCTGCCCGAAGCTCTGGCGGTGGGGGCGGATTACGGTCTTGTCGTGACAAAGACGGCGCCGCCCGCCGCCTGGCATCTGGCAATGTATATCCTCTCGCCCGAGGGACAGGCGGTGCTGGACCAGTACGGGTTCGACGCGCCGACTTTGCCGGCAGCGGACTGACCCGGCGCGGTCATCGGCGCGCTCCCCAACTGAGCGAGGCGTGGCGACGGGTGTAGAACTCGCCCATCAGCCCGATCATCGTCAGCACGATACCCACCCAGAGGGCATATTGCCAGCTGCTGTAGTGGGGGTTGTAGTTGATGAAGGCGAAGCCGCGCGCCTGGTCGATGGCGTGAAACAGCGGGTTCCAGTCGAACATCGCCAGCATGAAGCCGGGCAGGGAATTGGCCAGGAACATCTTGCCCGAGGCGATCATGTTGGCGCGCTGGTAGATCGTGGTCATCACCCCGACCGCATGCGGGAACCAGGGCTTGATCGCGAGGAACACCAGCCCCACCGCGACGCCGGTGAACCAGGCCAGAAGCAGCATCGCGAAGGCGCCGATCGGCTGGTCGATATAGAGCGGCGTGACCGCGACGTGATAGACGAAGAGGATGATGAACATGCTCAGCACCTGCAGGTAGAGCGCCCCCAGCGCCGCCGAGGCGATGGCGATGATCGTGTTCATCGGCGCGTGCTGCATCATCGGGCTGCTCGGCCCCTCCGAGCCGGCAACGGCGCCGACGGTGCGGGTATGGGTCATGTAGAGGAAGATCCCCGACATGATGTAGAGCAGGAAATCGCCCCGGATCGCCGAGCTGCGCAGGCCCAGGAGCGAGAACATCACGTAGAAGGCCGCCATGAAGACCACGATCTGAAGCAGGTTCAGGCCGATGGCGAGGA
>JAGRMU010000333.1:1604-1866 GCA_020441165.1 Sedimentitalea sp. | reverse complement strand
ACGCCGCCCATACCACGCGTCTGGAGCACATGCTGGCCCCGGAGACCGCCGCACGGCTTGCGGCGCTGATCGACCCGAAACGGGCGATGCCCGCCGCAGCGCCTCTGACCGAGGCGGTGCACAAGGACACGGTCTATGTCACCGTCGTCGACCGCGACCGCATGGCGGTGTCGCTGATCTATTCGATCTATCACGGGTTCGGCTCGGGCATTGCCTCGGAGAAATTCGGCATCCTGCTGCAGAGCCGCGGCGCCGGCTTCAC
>JAGRMU010000333.1:0-1468 GCA_020441165.1 Sedimentitalea sp. | reverse complement strand
GGCATGCACGCCTGGTCAGCAACCTGCAGGATTTCGGCATGGACCTGCAATCGGCCCTCGATGCGCCGCGCAGCTTCTCGGACAGCGGCGAGATGCGCGTCGAGCGTGGCTATGCCGAGGCGGTGCGCCGGCGGCTCGCCGAGATGGGCCACGCGGTCGTCGTGCCCGACACGGCCCTTGGCGGTGCCCAGGCGATCCGCATCCGCGACGATGGCGTGCTGGAGGGGGCGAGCGATCCGCGCAAGGACGGATGCGCTCTCGGCTATTGAACCGGGCGGAGCGCGCGGGGGCGCGCCTCAGTTCAGCTGGAAATGCAGCGGATAGGCGCCATCCTGGAAGGGGCCGAACATGTCCGGGATGTCCGGGTGATCCACCGGCTCGCCGGAATAATCGGCGACCAGGTTCTGCTCGGACACGTAGGCGACGTAATAGCTCTGATCGTTCTCGGCCAGCAGGTGGTAATAGGGCTGATCCTTGACCGGTCGGCTGTCCTCGGGAATCGCCTGGTACCACTCCTCGGTGTTGGCGAATTCCGGATCGACGTCGAAGATCACCCCGCGAAACGGGTGCTTCTTGTGACGGACGACCTGTCCCAGATGGTATTTCGCGCGCGTTCTCAACATTGTCCTGGCGTCCTGACGCTCAATTCTATCCGTTTTAACCTTGCGTTGTCCAATCGTTACGTCCCACGGTCGGGAAACAGTCTGTGAACACCGACGCTCGGGCCGGTGTCGCTGGTAAGCCTTCGCGCCCGGCAGCGCAACCGTCCCGTGGCGGAACGCCCGATCACGTTCTCGTCCGCGCTCCCGCAAATGTCATTCCCTCGCGGGGCGATTTGATGTAGCCTTGCCGAAAAAAGGCAAGAGGCAGATGAGCAGAACTCTTTGCGCGATGATCGTCGTGTTGCTGTTGGCATCCTGCGGCGGGGGCTACAACGCGCCTCCGCGCGATCTCAACGATGCCTGCAGCATCGCCAAGGAACGGCCGAAATACATGAAGGCCTTCAAGCGCACCGAGCGCAAGTGGGGCGTGCCGGTGCATGTGCAGATGGCGACGATCTATCAGGAAAGCAATTTCCGGGGCGATGCGCGCACGCCCTTCACCTATGTGATCGGCGTCATTCCGATGGGCCGCCAGAGCAGCGCCTATGGCTACAGCCAGGCCATCGACGGCACCTGGGACCAGTACAAGCGCGCCACCGGACGGCGCGGCGCCAAGCGCGACCGGATGAACGACGCCAGCGATTTCATGGGCTGGTACATGAACGAGAGCCGCAAGAAGAACGGCATCGCGCTGACCGACGCGCGCAACCAGTACCTGGCCTATCACGAGGGCCAGGCCGGGTATGCGCGCGGCAGCTACAACCAGAAGAGCTGGCTGGTGCGGGTCGCTGCCAATGTCGAGGAGCGCTCGCGGATGTACGAGGGCCAGCTGGCGCGTTGCCGCTAGGGGACCATGCGCTCCTGAG
>JAGRMU010000332.1 GCA_020441165.1 Sedimentitalea sp. | reverse complement strand
GCAGGGCGGGCAAGCAAAGAGGCGACGATCGATCCCGGATTGCACGGGGCAGACTCGAAGCTACGCCTCTTGCGACGTGGCAGCATCGCCGGCGACGCCCGGCAGGGACTGCGCTGCGATTTCTGACGACACAACGCAGGCGCGCGGGGCCACGCCGGTCTCGCCCGGCAGCAGGATCGGGCGACGATTCCCGGTCAGTAGAGCCCGCCCGAGCTGACGGTTCCGAAATTGGCCTTCGGACCCACCACCGCGGTGCCGCCGGAGGAGCTGCGCACGTTGCGGCTGCTGGCGGCGGAGACCTCCTCGTAAAGCGGCAGGTTCGAGCCCATGGCGAAGCCGCCGTCGAAGGCGACGCCAAAGGTCGGCTCCTCGCCGTCGCGGAAATACTCGGCCACCACGTAGTCGCCGGTCGCGTCGTCGGCCAGGCGTCCGCCGGTGAAGCGGTCGATCTTGATGAAATGCCCGCCGGGCGGGATCTCGAACGGGCCGCCGCCATATTTCGCCACCGCCTTCTCCATGAAGGTCTGGAAGACCGGCCCACAGAGGGTCGAGCCATAGGCGTGGCGGCCCAGGGGGCGCGGACGGTCGAAGCCGATGTAGCAGCCGGCGACGATGTTGCTGGTGAAGCCGATGAACCACACGTCTCGGGCGTCGTTGGTGGTGCCGGTCTTGCCGGCGGTGGGCACCGGCAGGTTGACCGAACCACTGGCGGTGCCGCGCTCGACCACGCCCTGCATCATCGAGGTCAGCTGATAGGCGGTGATCGCATCCATCACCCGGCTGCGATTGGTTTCGATGCGCGGCGCCGCGCCGCGCGGCACCAGGGGCGAGTCGCAATCGATGCAATCGCGCTTGTCGTGGCGATAGATGGTCTTGCCATAGCGGTCCTGGATGCGGTCGACCAGGGTCGGATCGACCCGCTCGCCGCCATTGGCGAACATCGCGTAGGCCGCGACCATCTTGAAGAGGGTGGTTTCCTCGGACCCCAGCGCGTTGGCCAGGTAGGGGCCCATCTCGTCGTAGACGCCGAAACGCTCGGCATAGCCGGCGACCACCGGCATGCCGACCTCCTGCGCCAGGCGGATGGTCATCAGGTTGCGCGACTGCTCAATCCCGGTGCGCAGCGGGGTCGGTCCGTAATACTTGTTGGACGAGTTGCGCGGCCGCCAGAGACCCTGCGGCGTGTTGATCTCGATCGGTGCATCCACCACGATGGTCGCCGGGCTGTAGCCGCTGTCGAGCGCGGCGGCATAGACGAAGGGCTTGAACCACGAGCCCGGCTGGCGCAGCGCCTGGGTCGCGCGGTTGAAGACGCTCGACTGATAGGAGAAGCCGCCCTGCATGGCGAGCACCCG
>JAGRMU010000331.1:134-6152 GCA_020441165.1 Sedimentitalea sp. | reverse complement strand
CCGGCTTTGCCCCCGGATCCTGGGCTGGCAGCGATGGCGCGGTTGACGGGGCTCGAACCCGCGGCCCGCGGCGTGACAGGCCGGTACTCTAACGAACTGAGCTACAACCGCCCGCTGCCCGCCCGGATCGCGCCGGGCGTCCGCACGTCTTATGGCTCCGTTTCGGTCCAGTCAAGCAGGGTTTGCGCGAATTCGGCCGCAGGTCCGCATCACCGCGCCTTGCAAGGACGAGAGGCCTCCGCAGGCCGCATCCGGCGACATGGGCGCCGAACCGCGACAGCGCCCTCATGGCCGTCCGGCCTCGCAAGACCGATCCGGCAACGGTCTTTCACACCAAAGTGCCTGCCGCCGCCCGGCCATGCAGCGCGAGGATCGCGCGTTCGTCGCCGGCGCTCGCACCCGTCCAGAGGGTCACCGCCGCGACATCGGCGGCAAGCCGGCTGCCATCGCCGTCGGTCAGAAAGGTCATCCCGCCCCAGGCAGTATTGGGCTGCAAGTTGCGCACGACGATGGACTGAAAGACCGAAGGATCCATCGCCGCGGCCGCGTCCATCGCGTCGTCCACGTTGTCGATCAGCGGGGTGGTGTCGGTGAGCGTCCCGCTCGCATTCGCGGTGCCGATGACATTGGCATCGTTGGAGACGTTGTTGCGCACCAGGTTCATCCCAGAATTCAGGTCCGCGGCGATGGCATAGTCGCTGGCCCGCGCCCCACCCAGCAGCACGCCGACCGAATTGGACGGATAGAAGCGCGCCGTGACGGCGACGTTCACCGGCCCGTCGAACCCCGCGCCATTCCAGCGGGCGGCGGCATTGGCGATCACGCCGCTCTGGGTCGCACCATCGAATCGCAGCACCAGGGCAGCGCCGTTCGCGGCCGTCACCGGGCTGCCCACCAGAGCCATGTGGTTGCCCTTGCCGCTGGCATCGTCCCAACGCGTGGCCGAGATGTCGGCGCTGCGGCCGAGATGGGTCGCCAGGACCGACGCCGGCCAGTTCTGGCTCGCAGCGACGCTCAGCCCGTTCGAGATGGCGATGGCGCTCCCCTCGCTGTTGCTCGCGGTCACCCGGCAGGTGATCGTCGCCCCGTCGTCGCTCGCCCCGGTCACATAGCTGGCACCGGTGGCGCCGGGAATGACGCTGCTGCCCCGGACCCATTGATAGGCGAAGCTCGGGGCCGGATTGCCCTCCCAGACCCCGGCACTGGCGATCAGCGTCGCCGGAATCACCCCGCTACCGGAAATCACCGGTGCGCTCAGGGTCACGGGCGCGCTGCGCGCCGGAACCTCGACCGTGTTCGAGACCGCGGTGACCGACCCTTCGGAGTTGCTCGCGATCACCCGAACGGTGATCCCTGCCCCGGAATCCAGACCGCCGATCGTATAGCTTTCACCGCTTGCCCCCTCGATCTCCAGGCCATCGCGGCACCACTGACAGGACAGCACCGGCGCCGGGACCCCCGTCCAGACCCCCGCATCGGCCACCAGGACCGTGCCCTCCGTCTGCACGCCCGCCGGGGCCACAGACGGCGCTGCAACGTTGATCGGCACTTCACCCGCGGGCAGGACCGAGACCGGGCCCGACGCGGCGGGCGCCGATCCCTCGGAATTGCTCGCGGTCACCACGCAGCTGATACTCTCGCCCAGATCGGCGGGAGCCGTCCGATAGCTGATCGAGGTTTGCCCGGGAATGTCCGACGCCCCACGCTTCCACTGATAGGCGAAAACCGGCGCCGGAGAGCCGCTCCACGCGCCGGCGAGGGCGCGCAGTTCAGTCCCTGCCGGGCTGCCCCCGGACGGCACGATCTGCGGGACGGCGAGGTTGACCGGCGGCGCCGGCGCCGCGGGTGCGCCCGTGACTGCGCCCGAGAACCGCCCCGCACCGAACCGGCCGGCCGCGAATCGGCCCGTGTTGAAGCGTCCCCCGTTCATCATCTCAGACCTCGAGCACTGCGTTCGCGTTCATCCCCGCCAGCCAGAGCCGCTCTCCGGCCCGCAACTGCATCGCCCGGCCCGTCATCGGCTGCAGCGGATGCGCGCTGCGCGGATCGATGCCCGGCGCGGTGTCGTCGGCGGTGATCGAGAAGAACGCGAACGCGCTGCTGGTGTTGCTGAGCAGAACGTCGACATCGGTGGCCGCGGTGAAGCGGCTGACCGGGTCCCAGTCCTTTTCGAGCGTGTTGAAAGCTGTTGATGCCATCGGTGTCCCTTTTCCAATCAGATCCGAGCTGGTCCCCAGACCGGCGCTTCGGTCACGGACTCCGTCGGTGACGCGCAGTCCGGCGCTGACCCCGTGTCGCAATGTGCATCCGAGACCTTAACGAAGGAAAATGGCACCGTTCGCTCCCCGACCCGCGACGTGAGCGCGCCTGTCGAAACAAGTGACATCGAACCGGTCGCGACATCGCAGCGGTTGACAGAGGTGTACCAGATACCGACCAGCCCGTTGGCGAATCGGCGCAAGCGGCTGTAATTCCGAGAAAATACTTGGTTCGGGAGTTTGACTGGTGCGGTCGAGAAGACTCGAACTTCCACGGGTGTTACCCCACAGCGACCTCAACGCTGCGCGTCTACCAATTCCGCCACGACCGCACGTCTGGGCTTGGTGAGGCAGGGCTATAGCCGAGGCGGCATGGCTTGTGAAGAGGCAAATGCCCGAAGACCCCGGCGACTTTTTTTGACCGATCCGGCCTCTTTGCGACTGTTTGGAATGGCCGAAAACGGGCACGGCAAGCCCGCCCGTACCGGCGCGTCACCAACAATTCGGCGCGGAGCGCGCTTCGCCCCCGCGCAGGTCCGGCCACAGAATGGAACACAGCCTCGGGGCCTTTTCTCGCGCCCCGTCCCCCGCTAAGCAGACCGTCATGACCGAGTGGATCATCTCCGAGGGGCTCACGGACTATCCCGCCGCCGTGGCGTTCATGGAATCGCGCGCCGCGGCAATCGCCGCCGGGGTCGCGGAGGAGTGCATCTGGCTGCTCGAACATCCGCCGCTCTACACCGCGGGAACCAGCGCGAAACTGGCCGATCTGACCGATCCCGGCCGCTTTCCCGTCCACCAGGCGCGGCGGGGCGGGCAGTATACTTATCACGGGCCGGGCCAGCGGGTGGTCTACGTGATGCTGGACCTGAACCGGCGGGGCCGCGACGTGCGCGCCTTCGTGCAGCAGCTCGAGGCCTGGGTGATCGCGGCGCTGGCCGAGTTCAACGTCGAGGGACATATCCGCGACGGGCGCGTCGGCGTCTGGGTCGAGCGCCCCGACAAGCCGCGCCGCGCGAGTGGCGCGAGGGCCGAGGACAAGATCGCCGCCATCGGCATCCGGCTGCGCAAGTGGGTCAGCTTCCACGGCCTCTCGATCAATGTCGATCCCGACCTGGAGCATTTCTCGGGCATCGTGCCCTGCGGGATCACCGAGCACGGGGTCACCAGCCTCGTCGATCTGGGCCTGCCGGTCACCATGGCCGATCTGGACGTGGCCCTGCGCCGCAGCTTTCCGATGGTCTTCGGCGGCTGATCCGCGCCCTCGGCGCCTATCGGCTCACCGATGCCCGATCCGCTCCGGATGGTCGCAGGCGTGACGCGCGCATTCCAGTTCGAGCATGGTGTGGCGAATCCCGAAGCGGTCCTCGAGCATCCCCTTGACCTCGGCCTTGATCCGATCCGCCTGGTCCCAGGCGCCGCTGGCGATCACCAGGTGGGCATCGAGCGCCGGCTCGTGCTCCTGCATGGCCCAGAGGTGCAGGTGATGCACATTCTCGACGTCCCGCACGGCTTCGATGGCGCCGGCTACCGTCTCGGTCTGCATCCCTTCGGGGCGGCCCAGCATCAGCACCCGGATCACGCCGCCGATCTCGGCGCGCACATGCCACAGGATGTAGCCCGCGATCAGCAGCGTCACCGCCGGATCGACCCAGATCCAGCCATAGAGGATGACCAGCGATCCCGCGACGATCACCGCCACCGATCCCAGCGCATCGGCGAGGTTGTGCAGGAAGGCGGCGCGGATGTTCATGCTCTGCTTGGACATGGAATAGGTCAGCGCCGCGGTCACCAGATCGACCGCGAGCGCGATCGCGGCGATCCACACCACCATCCAGCCGTCGATCGGCTGCGGGTCGAGAAACCGCATCACCCCCTCGTAGACCAGGTAGAGCGCCAGAACCACCAGCGTGGTGTAGTTCACCAGCGCCGCGACCACCTCGGCCCGGCCATAGCCGAAGCTCATCCCGGAATCGGCGGGGCGCCGGGCGATCCTACGCGCGAAAAAGGCGATGATCAGCGAGATGGCGTCCGAGAAATTGTGCAGCGCATCGGCGATCAGCGCCAGCGAGCCCGACAGGATGCCGCCCACCACCTGCGCGAGGGTCAGCCCGAGGTTGACCGCCACCGCCCAGGCGACACGGGCATCGCCCGCCTCGGGGTCGAGATGCGCATGGGAATGGCCGGGTCCGCCGCGCGCGTGGCTGCTATCATCGTGGGGCATGGCCTTGTCCTTCCCGCTCCATGCCCTTTCACCTAATCCGTGCCGTCGCTGGACGATCAAGGGAAAACGCGCGCTTCATCGGATCCGAATGTCCAACGCCCGTGGCAGCCCAACGGTTTCATCGCGCTGACGGAGGATGTCGTTCCTGCTGACCACCCGCACCACGCATCGGCGTTCGCCCCGATCGCGCCTCGTCGGCGCCAGATGCCGGCAAGCCTGTCCGATCGCTTGCCCTGCCTCGGTGGCCGCACACGGGACCGCGGATCGTCGGCGCGATTCGTTCTCACCCCGCAAGCGCGGCGCGGATCTTCTCGGCATTGGCCGCAATCACCGCGCGGTCCTCCATCTTTCCGGGCGGGCGCAGGCTGACCCCGGCATGGCGCGGCAGGATGTGGAAATGCAGGTGGAACACCTCCTGCCCCCCGTCCGCCTCGTTGAACTGCTGCAAGGTCACGCCGGTGGCGCCGAAGGCGGTCATCACCGCATGGCTCATCTTCTGCACCGTGGCCATGCAGGCGCTCAGCTGCGCGGGTGTAGCATCCAGAAGGTTCCGGCAGGGCGTCTTGGGGATCACCAGCACGTGGCCATCGGCGCGCGGCATGATGTCCATGAACACCAGCGTCGCGTCATCCTCGTAGACCTTGGTCGAGGGGACCTCGCCGCGCAGGATCTTCGCGAAGACGTTGTCGGGATCATAGCTCATCTGAGGTGCCTCTGCGGATCTCGGGGCCGGATTTCGAAAGACGTTGTCGCCGCGCGGCCGGCGAAGGTCAAGCGGCGGCGGCCCGCAAACCGATGCCATCGCCGCGCAGGGGCTGGAAAATTCTTGATCCAGATCAAACTCGGCCATTGAAGCCCCGGACATGAGCTTCTAGAACCATAAATGACACACGCGACCCGCAGCTTTGGGCGCGCGGCCATACATTCGCAAGCAGGAGGCGCCAAATGGCAGACGCAGCCATTCACGGGCACGAACACGAGGACAAGCGCGGATTCTTCACCCGCTGGTTCATGTCCACCAACCACAAGGACATCGGCATCCTTTACCTGGTGGTGGCCGCCGCTGCCGGTTTCGTCTCGGTCGCATTCACCGTCTTCATGCGAATCGAGCTGATGGAGCCGGGCGTTCAGCACATGTGCATGGAGGGCGCGCGGCTCTTTTCCGGCGACGCGCCCTGCACCCCGAACGGGCATCTGTGGAACGTCTTGGTCACCGCCCACGGCATCCTCATGATGTTTTTCGTCATCATCCCGGCACTCTTCGGCGGTTTCGGCAACTATTTCATGCCGTTGCAGATCGGCGCGCCGGACATGGCCTTCCCGCGGATGAACAACCTGTCGTTCTGGATGTACGTGGCCGGCACCACCATGGCGGTCTGCTCGGTGCTGGCTCCGGGCGGCAACGACCAGCTCGGCGCCGGGGTTGGCTGGGTACTCTACCCGCCGCTCTCGACCACCGAGGGCGGCATGTCGATGGACCTGGCGATCTTCGCGGTGCACCTGTCGGGCGCTTCGTCGATCCTCGGCGCGATCAAC
>JAGRMU010000331.1:0-127 GCA_020441165.1 Sedimentitalea sp. | reverse complement strand
ACCTTCCTGAACATGCGCGCGCCCGGCATGACTCTCTTCAAGGTGCCGCTCTTCTCGTGGTCGATCTTCGTGACCGCCTGGATGATCCTTCTTTGCCTGCCGGTTCTGGCCGGCGCCATCACCATGC
>JAGRMU010000330.1:2413-5079 GCA_020441165.1 Sedimentitalea sp. | reverse complement strand
CGCGGAACTGCCGTATCAAGCGGCCATGAGCGTCGAGACCGATCTTGCCCTGGCGGGGCAGCGCCTGCAGCAGGGGCAATACAAGCCGGCCTACAAGGCGGCGAAATCGGCGCTGCGCAAGGCGCCGAAATCGCCCGCCGCGCTGAACCTGGCCGGCATCGCCCTGAGCGGTATGGGCCAGCGCCGCGAGGCGGTCGAGCTCTTCCGCAAGGCGCTGAAGCTGGCGCCCGAGTTCCACGATGCGCGCAAGAACCTCGGCCAGACGCTGGTGCTGCTGGGCCAGCCCGAGCCGGCGGCGGCGCTGCTGGAGAAGCTGGTGACGCAGACGCCGAAGGATGCCGGCGCCTGGTATCTGCTCGCCCAGGCCCGCGCCAATGCCGGGCGGCTGGAGGCGGCGGAAGCGGCGGCCAGCACCTCGATCGGGCTGGCCCCGACCCAGGCGCGCGCCCTGAACCTCCGGGCGCTGCTGCGCGACCGGCAGGGTCTGATCGCCGAGGCGCTGGAGGATTACCGCGCGGCGCTGCGGATCAACCCGGACGATGTCGAGACGCTGATCAACATCAGCCTGCCGCTGGCCCGGCAGCTGCGCAGCGACGAGGCGCTGGAGGCGGTGCGCCGGGCGGTGCGGTTGGCCCCCGGCCATCTCGGCGCGCGGCTGCGGCTGGCGATGCAGCTGGTCGAGATGGGGCAGTCCGAGGCGGCAATCGAGGAATACCGGCAGGTGCTGGCGCGCGATCCGGCCCAGCCCGAGGCGATCGAGCGGCTGGCCGAGTTGCAGGGACCGGCGGAAAACACCTCGCTGGCGCCGCGGCTGCGCGCCGCGCTGCAGGCCGCGCCGCGCCGGTCGGAGGCGCGCGCCGCGCTGCTCTTCGCGCAGGCGCGCATCGCCGATCAGGCGGGGGAGCGCGCGCAGGCGGAGAAGGCACTGGCCGAGGCCAACCGCGAGATGGCGGCGATCCTGCCCTATGACGCGGCGGGGGACCGGGCGTTGACGAACCGGCTGCTGGCGCGGTTCGCGGGCCCGCTGCCGGACCGCGCGCCGGACCCCGCGCGGCCCCGGCCGGTCTACGTGGTGGGGCTGCCGCGCTCGGGCACCACCCTGACCGAGGCGATCCTGGGGGCGCATCCAGAGGTCGTGCCGCTGGGCGAGCGCGCCGCCGCGGGGATCCTGCTGAAGCCGGTGATCGACGGCGATCTGCCCTTCGACGCGGCGGCCGTCGCGCGTTTCGTCGAGGGCGACCGGCGGCTGCTGCCGGAGCTGCCGGACGGCACCCGCGCCTACGTGGACAAGATGCCCGAGAACCACCGCCTGGTCGGGTTTCTCAAGACCGCCTACCCGGAGGCGCGGATCGTCAACCTGCGGCGCGATCCGCGCGACGTGGCGCTGTCGATGTGGCGGGGACATTTCGCGGGCACGGCCCTGGCCTATACCTATGACCTGGCCGGCATGGCGCAGCGCTTCAACCTTTATGCCGAGACCATGGCGCATTGGCACCGGGTCTGTCCCGGCGCGATTCTCGATCTGCGCTACGAGGAGATGGCGGCGGATGTGGAGTGGGCGAGCCGGTCGTTGGCGTCGTTCTGCGGTCTCGACTGGACGCCGGAGATGGCGCGTCCCGATCAGGCGGCGGGGCCGGTGCTGACGCTGAGCGCCGCGCAGCTGCGCCAGCCGGTCCATACGCGATCGGTCGGGCGGTGGCGGGAGCATGTGGCGGCGCTGGCGCCGTTCATTGCCGGGCTCGATCTCGCGCTCTGGCCCGAGATCGCCGGCTGATGCGGCGCGCGCCGAGGGGCGCACGCCGCTTGGACGGATCCGGGTCAGGCAATTTGCCGCCGCGGTTCTGCGTCTCGCATGCGCGCGAGCGGCAAAACGAGGAGGTGACCTGACCCCGGAGGCCCGCCTCAGTTCGGCAGGATCACCTTGTCGATGACATGGATCACGCCGTTGTCGGCCGCGATGTCGGCGGCGGTGACGGTGGCGTCATTGACCATCACGCCATTGTCGAGGTCGATCTTGACCTCGCCGCCCTGCACGGTCTTGGCCATCATGTCGTCGGTCAGATCGGTCGACATCACCTTGCCGGGCACCACGTGATAGGTGAGCACCGCAATCAGCTGGTCCTTGTTCTCGGGCATCAGCAGTTTCTCGACCGTGCCTTCGGGCAGCGCGGCGAAGGCCTCGTCGGTGGGCGCGAAGACGGTGAACGGGCCTTCGCCCTTCAGGGTGTCGACCAGGCCGGCGGCCTGCACGGCGGCGACCAGGGTCTCGAAGCTGCCCGCGGCGACCGCGGTGTCGACGATATCGGCCGCGTGAACGGCAGGAGCGGCGAGCAGGGCGGCGGCGGTGAGGGACAGGGTGGCTTTGCGGATCATCTGAGAAGTCCTCCTTTGGGAACAGCAATGCCGCTGGTGGCATCGACGGGATTACGGGGCAGGTGCCCGCGTGGATCAGAGAAGAGTTCGCCGCGCCGGGCTTGACCTTGCGGGCCGGCGCGCTAAGCCCGGCCGCCGCGCGTTTTCAAGTCACGAAGATGTCAGCCAGAACGCCGCCTGCGGGGTTACAAACCTGTCGCCGAAACGTGAGGCGAAATGTTTTGGAGCGCCGCGGGCGAGGGGCTAGGGTGCCGGTCACGCTTGCAGGAGACGCGGAATGGCCCATCGCTGGA
>JAGRMU010000330.1:206-2184 GCA_020441165.1 Sedimentitalea sp. | reverse complement strand
GTGACCATCGACGGGCTGGTGGAGCGGCCCGGCAGCTACGATCTGACGGACATCCTGGCCGAGATGACCGTCGAGGAGCGCATCTATCGCCTGCGCTGCGTCGAGGCCTGGTCGATGGTGGTACCCTGGAACGGGTTCGAGCTGGCCGATCTGCTGGCCATGGCTGGGGTCAAGGACGACGCCCGCTATGTCGCCTTCGAGACCGCCCTGCGCCCGGACGAGATGCCGGGCACGAAATACCCAGGCATCGACTGGCCCTATGTCGAGGGCCTGCGGCTGGACGAGGCGCTGCACCCGCTGACCATCATGGCGACGGGGCTCTACGGCAAACCGCTGCCGAACCAGAACGGCGCGCCCCTGCGCCTGGTGGTGCCGTGGAAGTACGGCTACAAGTCGATCAAGTCGGTGGTGCGCAT
Source organism: Sedimentitalea sp. (assembly GCA_020441165.1). Classification (GTDB taxonomy): domain Bacteria; phylum Pseudomonadota; class Alphaproteobacteria; order Rhodobacterales; family Rhodobacteraceae; genus JAGRMU01. The sequence continues at coordinate 1,768 of JAGRMU010000330.1, read as the reverse complement.
CACCCTGACCAAGGATCGCCCGCCGACCACCTGGAACCGGATCAGCCCGCGCGAATACGGCTTTTTCAGCAACGTGAACCCGGAGGTGGACCACCCGCGCTGGAGCCAGGCCAGCGAGCGGCGCATTGGCGGCGGGCTCTTCTCGCGCAAGGTGCCGACGCTGATGTTCAACGGCTACGAGGACGAGGTCGCCGCGCTCTACGAGGGCATGGACCTTGCCAAGCATCACTGAATGAGCGCCGGCCGCCTGAACGACTGGCTGCGGCGGGTTCCCCTGTGGGCCGTATATAGTGTCGGGCTGCTCCCGGCGCCGCTGCTGGTCTATCTGGGGGCGACCGGCGGGCTCGGGGTCGAGCCGATCAAGGCGCTGGAGCACGAACTGGGCGAGCTGGCGCTGAAGCTGCTGGTCCTGGGACTGGCGATCACGCCGCTGCGCCGCCTCACCGGACTGAACCTGATCCGCTTCCGCCGCGCGGTGGGCCTGCTGGCCTTCTATTACGTCTGCTGCCACCTGCTGGTCTGGCTGGTTCTCGACGTGCAGATGCCGGCCGAGATCTGGGCCGATATCGTCAAGCGCCCCTATGTCACCATCGGCATGGCCGGATTCGTGCTGATGGTGCCGCTGGCGCTGACCTCGAACGACCGGGCGCTGCGCCGCATGGGGCCGGTGGCATGGCGGCGCCTGCACCGGCTGGTCTATGCCGCGGCGCTGCTGGGCGGGCTGCATTTCGTCATTCAGGCGAAGACGCTGCAGATCGAGCCGCTGGCCTATCTTGCGGTCATCGCCGGGCTGCTGGCGCTGCGCCTGCCGGGACGGCGCCGGGCGGCGGCGTCTCGCGGCAGAACCGAAACCGGGCTGCCTTGAGCCGAGTCGGCCCGTGCGGCGCCCGACTCGCCGGCGAGTCGACTCGAAACCGCGGCGGGTCCGGCCGGTCTTGGGGATAGCCCTGTGGATAACGCTAGATCTGGTGGCCAGGGCCTGCCTGAGTCGCATCACGGGGCGGTGAAATCCGGGTGAAACCTGGGCTGGCCTCGGGAAAACGCAAGATCAAGTATCTGAAATTAAACCGAAAAGACGAATTGCGAAAAAAATCCGAAGTTTCCGGAAAAAAGGGCTTGCGGCTCCCGGTCCCAATACGTAAATACCCCTCACCGGCGGCGCAGAGATGCACTGACGGGGCGCCAGACGGGCGGGACACACCGGAAACGGGACGGACCGAGACGAGACGCAAGAAAAAAATCAGAGGTAATCGAGGCGGGGCGCGCCAGAAAAGATAGGGCGCATCCAGTCACTTTTGTCCTCTACGCTCTTTGAAATCGATAGTATCTGAAGAGATATGTGGGCGGTTTGGTTCATTCGATGGATCAACGTCTGTATATCGCGCCGGTAGGGTCTAGGCCCGATGACCGGTGTCAGCTTCACTGTTTGGACGGCTTTGCGTTACTTCGGTAACCTGAAGCACAACAAACAGAAGACTGTTCCAGCCCGCAAGGCTGGAACGATGTGCAGAGGTTCGAACGTCAAGGATAAGCTGGAAACAGCTTTTCAACTTGAGAGTTTG
>JAGRMU010000330.1:0-178 GCA_020441165.1 Sedimentitalea sp. | reverse complement strand
GCCTAACACATGCAAGTCGAGCGCGCCCTTCGGGGTGAGCGGCGGACGGGTTAGTAACGCGTGGGAACATACCCTTCTCTAAGGAATAGTCTCGGGAAACTGAGGGTAATACCTTATACGCCCTTCGGGGGAAAGATTTATCGGAGATGGATTGGCCCGCGTTAGATTAGATAGTTGG
>JAGRMU010000329.1:875-2185 GCA_020441165.1 Sedimentitalea sp. | reverse complement strand
GCCGAGAGCGTCCGGGCCTCGGCGGAGATCTCGACGCGGCGGAAGAGGCCATAATCCCCCTGCACGGCGGCGAAGGTGAAATAGGCGCAGAGCGCGAAGGACAGGGCGAAATAGATGAATGCCCCCAGGCTGGGACGGGAAGACCGGCTCAAGATGTCATGCCTCGGATCATGCCTCTGACGGGCGGGTTTCGGGCACTATGGCACAGGCGATTCGGCTTGGGAATCCCCCAAAATCGCGGGATCGCGCGGCGATACGCTCAGCCGGCGACCGAGGCGCGGTAGATGCTGTCTATGGTCTCGCCCAGCACCCGGTCGAACTCCGCGTCGGACTGGTCCGCCGAGAGGCCCTCGGTCAGCGCCCGCGAGAAGGAGGCGATGACGCCGGCATTCCTCGCCAGGCGCGCATTGGCCTCGTCGCGGCTGTAGCCGCCCGAGAGCGCCACGACGCGCAGCACCCACGGGTGATCCACCAGCGGGCGATAGAGGTTCGCCGCCTCGGGCAGGGTCAGCTTCAGCATCACCTCGCTGCCCTCGGGCAGCGCGTCGAGGCGCCGTGTGAGCTCGGCCAGCAGGATATCCTCGGCGGCGGCCTTGTCGGGGATGCTGATCGTCACCTCGGGCTCGATGATCGGCACCAGCCCATGGGCGAGCACCTGCGCGCCGACGTCGAACTGCTGATCGACCACGGCGGCGATGCCGGACGGCGAGGCGGCGTCGATCACCGAGCGCATCTTTGTGCCGAAGATGCCCGCGGCCACCGCCCGGCGCAGCAGCGCGTCCAGATCGCCCATCGGCTTCATCAGCCGCACGCCGTCCTCGGGCTCGGCGAGGCCCTTGTCGATCTTCAGGAACGGCACCACCCGGCGCTTCTCCCAGAGGTAGCGCGCCGCGGGCATGCCGCCGATCTCGCGGTCCATGGTCTGCTCGAAGAGGATCGCGCCGATCACCTTGTCGCCGGTGAAGGCGGGGGAGTTGACGATCCGGCTGCGCATGGCGTGGATCAGGTCGAACATCTCGGCCTCGGAGTCATAGGCGCCCTCTGCGATGCCGTAGAGCTGCAGCGCCTTGGGGGTCGAGCCGCCGCTCTGGTCGAGGGCGGCGACGAAGCCGGGGGCCGCGCTCATCTGGTCTCGCTGGGCTGAACTGGACATCTGATCCTCCACGTCGTCTGGGTTGCGCGTCTGCCGTCCCGGCTGGGGCCGGCGTGGCTGCAACGCATAAAACCCGCGCTGGCCGGACGCAATCACCTTTGCGCGGCGGTCACGCGGTCAGGGCGGCGACGCCGGGCAGGGTCTTGCCCTCCATCCA
>JAGRMU010000329.1:0-703 GCA_020441165.1 Sedimentitalea sp. | reverse complement strand
AGCGGGCCGTTCCAGATCAGCGTGCGGGAGGCCTCCATCACCTCGGCGATGCGCGCGCGGGTCTCGGGCCCGGCATCAAGGATCATCGCGTCCGCGGGGCAGGCCGAGACCGGCAGCGTCTCGCTGGCCGCGCCCGCCTTGAATTCGCGCGCCACCACCACGTCCGAGGGCAGCAGGAGGACGCAGCCGGTGGTTTCGGCCTTGGCCATGATCGCGCGGGCGGTCTCGGCCATGTCATGTTCGCAGAGCGATTTGCCGACATCGGTGCCGCCGGCGGCCAGGAAGGTGTTGGCCATGCCGCCGCCGATGATCAGGTGATCGACCGTCTCGACGAGGTTGCCCAGCAGGTCCAGCTTGGTCGAGACCTTGGCGCCGCCGACCACCGCCGCCAGCGGCCGCTCGGGGCTCGAGAGCGCCGCCTCGAGCGCGGTCAGCTCGGCCTGCATCAGGCGCCCCGCGCAGGAGGGCAGAAGCCGCGCCACGCCTTCGGTCGAGGCATGGGCCCGGTGCGCGGCCGAGAAGGCGTCGTTGCAATAGATGTCGCCGAGGGCGGCGAATGCAGCGGCGAGATCGGGATCGTTCTTCTCTTCGCCCGGCTGGAAGCGGGTGTTTTCCAGCAGGAGCACGGTGCCCTCGGCCATCGCCTCGACCGCCGCCTGCGCCGCGGGTCCGCGGCAGTCGGCGCAGAACGCCACCGGCACGC
>JAGRMU010000328.1:2602-3203 GCA_020441165.1 Sedimentitalea sp. | reverse complement strand
TTGGATGCCTGGCGCCCTTCGCGCCGCAGCTATCATTTCACCAATTCCAGGAAGCGCCCGTACTCCTCGGTGACTTCGCGGGCTTCTTCGATGGCGCGCGTACGTTCCTCTTCAAGGCAGCGGAAGTAGCCCTGAATGTCCCGGATGTAGAGCTCGAAGTCGTTGCGGATGATGTCTGCATAGTCCCGAGCAGCCTGCGGATCACGCGGAACGAAGGGCCTTTGCGGCGCCAGGCACGATTCGGCATTGGCCCCGCCGGCCAAGATCATGAACAACGAAATTGCTTGCGCACAACGCGCGCCGGCAAACCGGAATCCTCGCAAGCCCCTAATTTTCTTGATCGACTGCATGTGTCCGGTCTATCCGTTTCGTGAGCGAGAATTCGCTTGGTGGCATGATATTATATCTTGCGCATCAATACTATAATATCGTATGCCGGGGTCACAATCACTGTCGCCGGTCATTCGCCTTGTTAGAGCGTCAGCCGGGTGATGGACTTGAGAGAAGAAGCACCGAATGTGGTCACCGAACCCAGATTCCGCGATCTGGTCGCCAGCGGCTATCGCGTCGAAGTTGTCTGCAAGGAGGACGCCTTCAAGAA
>JAGRMU010000328.1:0-2591 GCA_020441165.1 Sedimentitalea sp. | reverse complement strand
ACTGGCACGGGGTCTGGATTCTGCGGGCTGTCAGCGACGAAGGCATCGAAAAACTCCTGGTCACGGCCCGGACCCGGACCTCGCGCAACGACATCAAGGTCCGCGAAATCAGGACCGTCACCGGCGTCATCTCCTTCCTGCAGGGCATCGGCTTCTCCCATGCCGACATCCCGCTCGAGGAGGGTAAGCGGACGGTCCAGAAGCTGTCCGGCGAGGAGATCGCTGCCAGCCGGGGTTAGCGCCCTTCTTCTTACCTTCCTGAGCTTTCCGGCGTCAGCCGAGATGGTGCTGGTGATGGGGAGAGACGGATCGCTCTCCCCGTCGCGCGCGCAATCCAATTTCGCCCGCACCTACAAAGACGGGATCGGGCAAGGATCCGCTTCGGACGGGCTACGCATCTTTGGTGAGGATGGCGACGAGAACGAGGACGCGGCGGTTCGGATCGCGGCTATCGCGTCGAATGCCCCCGCGCCTCGCCCGGACATCCTCGCGGCGATCCAGGATACCGGGCTGCGCTATGCCAGCCATCCGGGTCTTCGTGCGGCGGACATCACCGTCACGGACTGGCTTAACCTCTATCGCGCCAATATCGAGATCGAGAGCGCCTATGATCCCCGCGCCGTCTCCCATGCCGGGGCCATCGGGCTCGGGCAGCTCATGCCCGACACGGCCCGCGGGCTCGGGGTCGATCCGCATGACTGGCGGCAGAACCTCGACGGATCGGCCCGCTATCTCGCGTTGATGCTGGCCGAGTTCGGCGACATGCGCCTCGCGCTCGCCGCCTATAATGCCGGACCCGACGCCGTGCGAGACCACGGCGGCATTCCCCCATTTCAAGAGACCCATTCCCACGTCCAGCGGGTGCTGGCCGTCTTCACACGGCTGGAAGGATAAGAGTCATGAAGAACCCCGTCGCAACCCTTGGCGCGCTTGCCACATTCCTTGTCGTCCTCGCCGAGCCGGCACTCGCACAAAGCATCGACCTCTCCCCGATCCAGAGCCTGTTGCAGGGCATCGTCGACGCGCTGACCGGTCCGCTTGGCGTGGTCATCGCCACCCTCGCCGTCCTGGGCGTCTTCCTGAGCTGGTTCTTCAACATCGTCGACCTGCGCCAGGCCCTCTGGGTGCTGGTCGGCATCGCGGGCGTCGCCGCCGCGCCGACGATCGTTGCCGCCGTCTTTGGTGGTGGTTCGCCTTAAAGGACTGGCAACGTGGCAGAGCGATCCCCCCTCTTCCTGGGCCTTGTCCGCCCGCCGAAGCTCCTCGGCCTGCCGATCATGTACGCCATGGTCTGGCTCTTCGGCTCGGTGCTCCTGTTCGTCTGGGTGCAACACATGGTCGTGCTCGGCGTGGCGGCGATCCTCTACCCCGTGGTCTGGAAGGCGGCGGATTGGGACCCGCGCTTCATCGATGTGATGATGACGGCGTTGCAGGAGACCCCGCCGACACGGAACCGGGCCGTCCACGGGGGCGATAGCTATGCCCCGTGACGATACCTACGATGAGCGCACCCTGCTGCCGGACTGGTATGCGCGGGAAAGACGCCTCGCGCATATGCTGCCCTATGTGAGCCTCGTCGATGACCACACGGTCCGGACGCGTGTCAACGAGCTCTTCCAATGCGTCCGCCTCGGCGGCGTGAACAGCTATACCACGGACGATGCCTATCTCGACAGGGTGACCGCGCTCTTCGCCCGGATCATCGCCCAGTTGGGACCCGAGTTCAGCTACTATGTGCACAAGGTGTCGAAGTCGATCACGCCGGACCTGCTCCCGGTCCGGGGCGACGGCTTCGCGGCGGCGGTCGATGAGACCTGGCGCGCAAAGCTCGCTTCCGCGGGTCTGCGGGACAAGACCCTGACGCTGACCATCATCCACAGACCGCCGCCACGGAGTTTTCTCGGTTTTGTAAACCGCAGCGCGCCGGAGAGATTTAAGAAGGAGACGGCGAAGCGGATCCGGCGCCTCAGGGAGGCGGTCGGGGTCTTCGCCTCGGGCCTCGCCGAGCTCAAACCCCGCCTCCTCTCGGCGGCCTCCGGCGAGTTGGTGGGCTTCCTCGGCGCGCTCAACACGGGCCGCGAGTTGCCGCTCTATCCGGCGGGTCGCTACGGATTTCTCGCCACCAACGTCGCCAACACCCGCGTGACCTTCCTCGAGGATCACTTCGAACTCTCGGGTGGCGTCGTCGGTCACCGGTTCGGCAAGAGTTTCACCATCGGCGAATATGCCGAAGGTACCACCTGCACCATGTTCGATATGCTGAACCTGCCCGTCGACATGATCGTCACCCATTCCTTCACCCCGATCAATTCGAACCTGATGGCGGGCCGGATCAAACGCCAGAAGCGCCAGATGCAAGCCTCCCAGGATGCCGCGCTCTCGCTCCTCGATGCGCTCGACATCGCGCACGATGATCTCGAGGCCAAGCGCCAGAGCTTCGGCGAGCACCACATGGTCGTCACCGTCTTCTGCGACAGTCTCGACGAGCTCCAGACCCTCGGGGCCGAGATCGTCAACGCCGCCGCGGCCGAAGGCGTGAAGATGATCGGCGAGCGCATGGCGGCGAAATCGCATTACTTCAGCCAGCACCC
>JAGRMU010000327.1:756-3308 GCA_020441165.1 Sedimentitalea sp. | reverse complement strand
TCATCCAGTGCAGGCTGCCGGTGCGCGCCCAGTTGATGATGTCCTCGGTCGAGGTCAGCAGGAAGCCCTTGTCCTGCAGCTCGCGGTTGAGGTTCTGGGTCGCGACCTCGCGGTCGGCGCCGGCGGCATTGCCGTTCGTCTGCAGGGCGGTTTCAGCTACTGCCATTCCAGCGCTCCCTTCTTCCACTCGTAGGCGAAGCCGATGGTCAGCACCGCGAGGAATACCATCATCGACCAGAAGCCGACCATGCTGACATCCTTGAACGCCACCGCCCAGGGGAACAGCATGGCGATCTCGAGATCGAAGATGATGAACAGGATCGCGACCAGGTAGAACCGGACATCGAACTTCATCCGCGCGTCGTCGAAGGCGTTGAAGCCGCATTCATAGGCGCTGACCTTCTCGGGGTCGGGGTTGCGCACCCCCAGGACGACGGCGGCGAGGATCAGCACGATGCCCAGTCCGGCGGCGACGGCGAGAAACACCAGGATCGGGAGATACTCCCGCAACATCTCTTCCACGAGCGGCTCCTTGTCTGCAGCGCGCGCGAGATCGGCGCGCCGTCACTTCGCGTATCGACTTGCCAAGCTGTCTATCGCTGCAGGCTGTGGGGGTCAACGGGGCCGGGTCGCCGAATGACCGGCCGAATCGCCGCAGCGGCGCGGGGCCGGGGCGGCGCCGCGGACCGGCCGCCCGGCCCTTGACCCGGCGCCCGACGCGTGGCCCCATGGGCCGGCCCCGCATCCCGCCCCGAAAGGAGGCTCCATGCATCCCGCCCTGGCCCGCGCGCGCAGCTTCTGCCGCACCCTCGGCATCGAGGTTCCGATTCTGCTGGCGCCGATGGCCGGGGCCTGCCCGGTCGCCCTGTCGGCGGCGGTCGCCCGCGGCGGCGGCATGGGCGCCTGCGGCGCGCTGCTGATGGCGCCGGAGCAGATCGCGGGCTGGGCGGCGCAGATGCGCGCGGTCTCGAACGGCGCCTTCCAGATGAACCTCTGGATCCCCGATCCGCCGCCGCAGCGCGATCCCGACCACGAGGCCGCACTGCGGCACTTCCTGGGCGGGTGGGGACCGGAGGTGCCCGAGGACGCCGCCGAGGCGCCGCTGCCGGATTTCGACGCGCAATGCGCCGCGATGATCGCGGCCGGGCCGGCGGTGATCTCGTCGATCATGGGGGTCTATCCGCCGGAGATCGTGGCGCAGATCAAGGCGCGCGGCATCCGCTGGTTCGCCACCGTCACCACACTGGCCGAGGCGCGGGCCGCCGAGGCGGCGGGGGCCGATGCCATCGTCGCGCAGGGCATGGAGGCCGGTGGCCATCGCGGCGCCTTCGCGGCGCAGGACGCGGCCGGCGCGATGGTCGGGCTGATGGCGCTGCTGCCGGCGGTGGTCGATGCGGTCTCGGTGCCGGTGATCGCCACGGGGGGCATCGCCGATGCGCGCGGGGTGGCGGCGGCGCTGCTCCTCGGCGCCTCGGCGGTGCAGATCGGCACCGGTTTCCTGCGCGCGCCCGAGGCGCAGCTGGCGCCAGCCTGGGCCGAGGCAATCGGCGCGGCGGCCCCCGAGGGCACCGTCGCCACCCGCGCCTTTTCGGGTCGCCTGGGCCGGGCGATCCGCACCGCCTATACGGACGCCGCCGGCGCCGAGGACGCGCCCGAGCCCGCGCCATACCCGGTCCAGCGCGCCCTGACCGCACCGATGCGCGCCGCCGCCGCGAAGGCCGGCGATCTGAGGAGCATGCAAGCCTGGGCTGGTCAGTCCGCCGCCCTAGCGCGGGCCGAGCCCGCCGACCGGATCGTCGCCCGGCTCTGGGGCGAGGCGCAGGCGCTGCTCGGCTGATCGACGCTCAGCCCACGATCCAGGGCGCCTTGCGCTTGTCGAAGAAGGCGGCGATGCCCTCGGCGGCCTCGGCGGTCTCCCAGCGGTCCACCAGCGCCCGAATCGTGTGGTCGAGGGTGGCGGCGTCGATGCGCGGCCCGAGGTCGCGGACCAGCGCCTTGGCCGAGGCCACCGCGCCCGGCGCGCAACTCAGATAGGGCACCACCTCGGCCTCGACCGCCGCGGCCAGGTCCGCCGCCGGCACTGCGCGGGCCAGCAGGCCCAGATCCACCGCCTCCGCCGCATCGAAGAGCCGCGCCGACATGAACACCCGGCGCGCCCGCGCCTCGCCCATCCGCGCGACCACGTAGGGCCCGATGGTCGCCGGAATCAGCCCCAGCCGGGTCTCGGTCAGGCCCATCTTCAGGCTGTCCACGCCGATCGCCACGTCGCAGACCGAGATCAGCCCCAGCCCGCCGCCGAAGGCATTGCCCTGCACCGCGCCGATCAGCGGCTTGGGCAGGGTGTTGAGCGCCTGCAGCATCTCGGCCAGCTTGCGCGCCTCGACGAAGCGGGTCTCGGCATCGGCCGCCATCTGCGCCTGCATCCAGGCCAGATCGCCGCCCGCGCAGAAGCTCTTGCCGGCGCCGGTCAGCACCACTGCCCGCACGCCCGCGTCATCGCCCAGCTGCGCCGCGGCGGCGGTGAGATCGGCGATCATCCGCGCCGACATGGC
>JAGRMU010000327.1:0-557 GCA_020441165.1 Sedimentitalea sp. | reverse complement strand
TTGCCGCTGGCGCCGGGCGCATAGGGGCAGCCGCCCAGCCCGCCCACGGCCGCATCGAACACCCGCACCCCCAAGGCCAGCGAGGCGTCGATATTGGCCAGCGCCCGTCCCGCGGTGTCATGGTAATGCCCGGCCAGCCGCCCGACCGGCACCGCGCTGCGCACCGCCAGCAGCATCCGCGCGATCTTGTCCGGCGTCGCCTGGCCCAGCGTGTCGCCCAGCGAGATCTCGTAGCAGCCCTGCGCGAAGAGGATATCGGCAAGTTCCGCCACCTTCGATGGATCGGTCGGCCCGTCGAAGGGGCAGTCGGTCACGCAGGAGATGTAGCCGCGCACCGGCATGTCGATATGGCGCGCCGCCTTCAGGATCGGCTTGAACCGTTCGATGGTCTCGGCGATCGAGGCGTTGACATTGGCCTTCGAGAAGCCCTCGCTGGCCGAGGCGAAGACCGCGATCTCGTCGGCCCCGGCGGCCAGCGCGTCCTCATAGCCGCGCATGTTGGGCGTCAGCGCCGCATAGCGCACCCCCGGCGCGCGGGCGATGCCGGCCAGCACCTC
>JAGRMU010000051.1 GCA_020441165.1 Sedimentitalea sp. | reverse complement strand
ACCGAGCCGGTGATCGCCACGCAGATGATGCAGGGATTGGTCATGTCTGCCCTTTCTGTTGCCCCGGACACATCACGCGTTCTAGGCCAGAAATGGCGCCATGTCACCGGGCAGAACGGCGGGTTCGCCGCCCGGCCCTACTGCGCGGCGGCGGGCTGGCGGGCCAGCTTGCACTGCGCCCAGAGCTGCCCCAGCGCCGCGACCAGCGCGTCGAGATCGGCCTCGGAATGGACCGGCGACGGGGTGATCCGCAACCGCTCGGTGCCCTTGGGGACGGTGGGATAGTTGATCGGCTGGATGTAGATGCCGAACCGGTCGAGCAGCAGATCCGAGATGTACTTGCACTTCACCGGATCGCCGACCATCACCGGGATGATGTGGCTGGGATTGTCCAGATGCGGGATGCCGATGGCGTCGAGCCGGGCGCGCAGCTGCGCCACCCGTTGCTGCTGCAAGGCGCGCTCGGCGCCGCTACGCTTGAGATGGCGGACCGAGGCCGCAGCCCCGGCAGCCACCGATGGCGGCAGCGCGGTGGTGAAGATGAACCCGCTGGCGAAGCTGCGCACAAAATCGCAGAGCGCCGCCGAGGCCGCGATATAGCCGCCGACCACGCCAAAGGCCTTGCCCAGCGTGCCCTCGATCACGGTCAGCCGGTCCATCAGCCCCTCGCGCTCGGCGATGCCGCCGCCGCGCGGGCCGTAAAGGCCGACCGCATGCACCTCGTCGAGATAGGTCATCGCGCCGTATTTCTCGGCCAGATCGCAGATGCCGGCGATCGGCGCGATGTCGCCATCCATCGAATAGACCGATTCGAACGCGATCAGCTTGGGCGCGTTGGCCGGCGCCGCCTGCAGCTTGCGCTCGAGATCGGCCAGGTCGTTGTGCGTCCAGATCACCTTGGGCGCCCGCGAATGGCGGATGCCCTCGATCATACTGGCATGGTTCAAACTGTCCGAGAAGACGATGCAGCCGGGGATCTGGGCCGCCAGCGTCCCCAGCGCCGCCCAGTTCGACACGTAACCCGAGGTGAAGAGCAGCGCCGCCTCCTTGCCGTGCAGATCGGCCAGTTCTGCCTCCAGCAGCACATGGTCATGCGTGGTGCCCGAGATGTTGCGGGTGCCGCCGGCCCCGGCGCCGCAGCGGTCCAGCGCGTCATGCATCGCCGCCAGCACCTCCGGGTGCTGGCCCATGCCGAGGTAATCGTTCGAGCACCAGACCGTGACCTTCTGGGTGCGCCCCTCGCGGTGACGCGTCGCGGCCGGGAACGCCCCCTGGTGGCGCGCCAGATCGGTGAAGACGCGGTAGTTGCCCTCGTCGCGCAGGCGGTTCAGCCGATCCCGAAAATAGCTCTCATATGCCATTGTGCGCCCCATCCTTTGCGATCTCGGCCAAGACTACCCCCCGCGCCACCGCGCGATCCTTGACCAAGGTCAAGCGCCGGGCGCGCAGGCCGGCAGGGGTTCACCCGAAAGGAGAGCTTGTTTTCGGGAACCGATCTGCCAGAGTCGCGGTTTGTGACGCGTGGTCCTGGGGTGGTCTTGACGTTCTCGCCTCGTCCTTCCAAAAGACGCTCAACGCGGAAATACAGGCGGAAACGGCATGAACAACGAACAGCAGCTCGCCATCGCGCGGTCCTCGCTTCTCCTGCGCAGCATGCCGGATCCGGTCAGCGAGGCGCTGCTCAAGACTGCCTCGCCGCGCAGCTTCGGGCGCGGCGAGACGATCTTTCTGCAGGGCGAGACCGCGCAGGTGATCCACGTCGTGCTGGACGGCTGGGTCAAGCTCTATCGCATCGCGCCCAATGGCAACGAGGCGGTGGTCAGCGTCTTCACCCGCGGCGCCAGCTTCGGCGAAGCGGTGGCCTTCCAGCAGGGCGACTACCCGGTCTCGGCCGAGGCGGTCACCGACTGCACGCTGCTCCGGTTCGCCGCCTCGAGCTTTGTGTCGATGATGAAGGAGCGCCCCGAGATCTGCGTGTCGGTCCTGGCTGCGACCTTCCAGCACCTGCATGCGCTGATCGAGCAGGTCGAACAGATCAAGGCGCAGACCGGCGCGCAGCGCGTCGCCGAGTTCCTGCTGGAGCTGGCCCCCTGCCCCTCGGGCAGCTGCGTCGTGACACTGCCCTATGACAAGGTGCTGATCGCCGGGCGCCTCGGGATGAAGCCGGAAAGCCTCTCGCGCGCCTTCTCCAAGCTGCGCGCGACCGGGGTGCGGATCTCGAAGAACCATGCCGCCATCGAGGATATCGAACGGCTGCGCACCTATGCGGTCGAGGATCCGGCGGCCGCGTGGAACAAGGCGCTTTGACCCGGCTGGAGACCGCGCTGGCGGCCATCGACGCGGCCAACGCCCACGATCCCGACCGGTCCGAGGGCGCCCCGGCGGCGCAGCTCTACGGCGCGCGGATGAGCGCCGAACTGGCGCGGCTCTTTCCGGACGCTTCCGAGCCGCTGCAGATCGCCGCGCGCGGCCAGCACATCGAGCGCTGGGTGCTGAAGCGGGCCGACTATCCGGAGGGGCGCGAGGGCTATCTGGCCTGGCGGCGCGACCTGGCACGCCACCACGCGGACCGGGTGGCACAGATCATGGCAGAGGCCGGCTATGAGCCGGAGGCCTTTGAGGCCGCGGGGCGGATGATCCGCAAGGAAAGCCTCAAGCGCGATGCCGAGGTTCAGGCGCTCGAGGACGTGATCTGTTTCGTCTTCCTGCGCTGGTATTTCGCGCCTTTCGGGGCCAGCCAGGACCCCGAGAAGCTGCAGCGCATCGTCGCCAAGACCGCGCGCAAGATGTCCCCCGAAGGACGCGCCCGGGTGCTGGCCGAGTTCGACCTGCCCGAAGCCTTCGCCGCTGCGTTCAGGGCGTGATCGGGTCTTGAACCCGCGCCGCCCGGGCACAGAGGATCGCGCCCTGGGGGCGGGTCGGGCGCGATCCGGGGCTGCGCTCCGGGGTGAGATGCGGGAATGGCGAACCTGCAGGCGCATCCTGATCTACAGCATCAGCGGGATCAGGTAGAGCCCCAGCAGAAGCACACAGTAGAGCGCCAGGGCGATGCCGAAGCCGCGCGCCCAGAACGGCGCGGCGCTCAGCCCCAGGTAGCGCCCCAGGATCACCCGCGCCTTCAGCCAGGCGAGGATCAGGATGATCGCGCCGGCCGGTCCCTGCCACGCAGCCCCGAAGGACCAGAGCGAGATCGCCGTCGAACACAGGCTCAACGCCAGAAGCGCGAGCCAGCCGGTGGTGATCGCGCGCGCACTCATCATAGCAGGTAGATCACCGGGAACAGCAGCACCCAGACCAGGTCGACCATGTGCCAGAACGAGGCGCCGACCTCGATGTTGCGGGCATCGTCGCGCCAGGCGACCAGCCACAGGATCAGGATGCCGAAGACCACGTGGGCGGCGTGAAAGCCGGTCAGCAGGTAGTAGAAGGTGAAGAAGGTGTGCGTGTCCCAGCCGATGCCGAGCGCGGACTTCTCGGCGAATTCCGCGCCCTTGATCAGCAGAAAGACGATGCCCAGAAGCGAGGCGGCGATCAGCGCGAGGCGCGCCTGCAAACGCCGCCCGGCGATGCGCCACGGGATCGCCAGTGCGGCGAGATAGCCGCTGGTCACAAGGACCGCCGTGTTCAGCGCGGCGCCGGTGCGGTTCAGTACGCCCTGCGCCTCGGCGAACCCCGCCGGATCGGTGATGCGCACCGACAGGAACGCCGCCAGCCCGGCGCCGAAGACCAGAAGCTCGCTGACGATGAGCACCCACATCATCAGATCGCCGGGCAGCTCGTCCAGGACCGACGCGTCGCTCATGCGCCGACGAGTTCGCGATAGATCAGCGGCAGCGCCTCGGTCAGCCGGTCGGGATGCGGGATGACGTGAAAGCCGCCGCGCCCGAAGAGGCGCGGGAACCAGCTCTTGGCCTGCTTGTCGATGGTCACGCCGAAGACCGAATGGCCGGCCCGGCGCGCCTCGCGCACCGCCATCGCCGTGTCCTCGATCCCGTGGCGGCCCTCGTAGTGATCGAGATCGTTGGGCTTGCCGTCGGTGATCACCAGCAGCAGGCGGCGCTTCTTGCCCTGGCGGCTGAGATCGCGCGCGGCGAAGCGGACCGCCGCACCGAGACGGGTGTAGAAGCCGGGCCGCAGCGCCCCGATCCGGTCCTCGACGGCCAGCGACATCGGCTCGCCGAAATCCTTGCAGCTCTGGATGTAGACGCGGTCGCGTTTCAGCGACGAGAAGGCATGGATCGCGAAATCGTCGCCGCAGGCGTCCAGCCCCCAGCTGAGCGCCGCCAGCGCCTCGCGCTCGATCTCGATCACCGCGCGCCCGGTGACCGCGCTTTCGGTCGAGCGCGAGACATCCAGCAGGATCGACACCGCCAGATCGCGGGCCTGCGGCAGCGATTGCCGCCAGATCCGGTTGCTGCCCTGGCCGTTGGCGCGGATGTCGACCTGGGCGCGCACCACTGCCTCCATGTCCAGCTCGTCGCCGTCGAGACAGGCGGGCACGAAGACCCGCCCCGGGCGCAGCGCCTCGAACTGCCGCTTGACGTGGCGGATCCGGCGCATGGCGCGCGGATCGTCGCGGAAGGACGGCGCCTGGTCGCCCGGCTCGGCGTCGCTGTACAGCACCCGCACGTGATCGGGCAGGTAGGCCCCGGCGCGCGCGTCCCATTCGGGGAAGGTCAGCACCCCCGACAGGCGCTCGCGGTCCACGTCCTCGGGCGCCAGGTCGAGATGCAGCTTGAGCCGCGTCGCCGGCGCCTTCGAGATCTGGCTCAGCCCGATCTCGTCCTGGTCCTCGGCGGCCTTCTTGGCGCTGTCCTCGTCGTCGTCATCGACGCGCCGGTTCAGGTTCAGGAACTCGGCCCAGCTGAGGATCGCCTCGAACTTGTGCAGGATCAGGCTGTCCTTGCGCTCGGCCTGGTCGGCCTGCCGGCGCTTGGCGCGATGGCTGCCCTCGGCGCCCTCCTCGGGCGGCCCGTCGGTGTCGCGGCTCTCGACGGTGTCGGCGGCGCTGAAGCTCAGCGCCCGCAGGTCCGGCCAGAGCGGCACCGGCTGGAACGGCGCATAGCCGCGCGGGGCGGTGGCGGTATCGGGTGCGTCGCGCAGGGCCTCGGCCAGCGCCGGCAGCGGCGCGGGATCGCCAAGCGCGTGGCGCACCAGCGCCTCGACCGCTGCCTCGTATCGCGGCAGCGCGGCCCCCCGGCGCTGATCCAGCACCGCGGCGCAGAGCGTCTCGTAAAGGCAGGCGAGGCCCGGCGCCTCGGCCAGCGCCGCCGCGGCCATGTCCCGCGCCGCGGCGATGGCCTGAAGGTCGGCCTGCAAGGGATCGTCCTCGGGCCGCGGGGCGCCGGCATGGGCCGCCGCCGCGGTCAGCCACAGGTAGAGCGCGCCATTGGCCGCGCGGGTCGGAAACACCGCCAGCCGGGCCGGCAGGCGCAGCGCCTCGCCGTCGAAGCTGGCGCGCGGCACGATCTCGGCCTCGGCCCCGAGGCGGCGCAGGAAGCTCAGCCGGTGGCGGCTGACCTCGGCGCCGACCGGGCGCAGCTCGACGGACTGGGCGCCGCCCAGCCCGCGGAAGAAAACCGCCAGCCGCCCGGCGACCTCGGAGAGGTCGACCGCGGCTCCATGATGCACCTGTGGCGCATCCAGACGGCTGGCAAACGCGTGCCACAGTTTCCCGACGGTTTCTTCAGGTTCCCATGGCTCGATCTCAACCCTGCCCACGGCCATACCTCACCCAAAGATGGCCGTGACAAGATCCAGGAGCCCGCGTTTGATGTCGGCATCGTCCGTCAGCGGCTCGATCATCGCCGCCTCGACTGCCCGCTCGACCGGCATGCCCTGCGCGATCAGTGTCGCGGCGTAGACGATCAGCCGGGTCGAGACGCCTTCCTCCAGATCCTGACCTTTGAGCGCGCGCAGCTTGCCCGCGAGACGGACCAGGGACTTGACCCGGTCCTCGGCCAGCCCGCTTTCGCGCGCCACCACCTGCACTTCCAGCTCGGGCGGCGGAAAGTCGAACTCGGCGGCGACGAAGCGCTGCCGGGTCGAGGGTTTCAGGGTCTTGAGGATGTTCTGGTATCCGGGATTGTACGAGGCGACGAGCATGAAGCCCGGCGCCGCCTCGATCTCCTCGCCGGTGCGGTCGATGGGCAGGATCCGCCGGTCATCGGTCAGGGGATGCAGCACGACGGTCACGTCCTTGCGCGCCTCGACCACCTCGTCGAGATAGCAGATCGCCCCCTCGCGCACCGCGCGGGTCAGCGGACCGTCGACCCAGACCGTCTCGCCGCCCTTCAGCAGGTAGCGCCCGATCAGGTCGGCGGCCGACAGGTCGTCATGGCAGGCGACGGTGTAGAGCGGCCGGCCCAGCCGCGCGGCCATGTGCGAGACGAACCGGGTCTTGCCGCAGCCGGTGGGGCCTTTCAGCAGCATCGGCAGCCGGTTGGCGAAGGCCGCCTCGAAGAGGGCGCATTCCTCGCCCTGCGCGAGGTAGAAGGGGGCGTCCGCCGCCCCCTTCGTCACTGTGCTATGGGCATTCACCGCGTTCACTCCGCTGCCACGTGATCGGGATCGTTAGCGAGGCGCTCGCGCTCAAGCCGTCCCGGCTCGACCACCTCGCGGCGCGGCATGAAGACCGCGTAGAGGAAGAGCACCACGCCCAGGAAGACCACGAGGCCCGAACCGAAGCGCATCCAGTAGAAGATCGCCAGGGTCTCCTGCACGTCCATGTAGTAGTCCCCGATGACCCGCTGCATGTGGGTCTGCACGGTGCCCGCGAAGGTCAGCGTGAAGGTCATGAAGGTCATGCCGCCGGCCATCAGCCAGAACGACGCCATGTTCAGCACCTGGTTGTAGGGATCGCGCTGCTTCAGGATCGGCATGGCATAGGTCATGATCGCGAGGTTGAGGCAGACATAGGCACCGAAGAACGCCAGGTGCCCGTGCGCGGCGGTGATCTGGGTGCCGTGGGTATAGTAGTTCACCCCGTGCAGCGTGTGCATGAAGCCCCAGATGCCGGCGCCGAAGAAGGCCAGCACCGTGCAGCCCAGCGACCACAGCAGCGCCGCCTTGTTCGGGTGGTCCCGGCGGCCCTTCCAGACCATCACGAAGGCGAAGGACATCATCGCGAAGAACGGGATGATCTCGAGCGAGGAGAAGATCGAGCCGATCCACTGCCAGTAGCCGGGCGCGCCGATCCAGTAATAGTGGTGCCCGGTTCCGAGGATCCCCGAGAACAGCGCCGCGGCGACGATGACATAGAGCCATTTCTCGACCACCTCGCGGTCCACACCGGTCAGCTTGAGCATCAGGTAGGCCAGGATCGAGGCCATGATCAGTTCCCAAACGCCCTCGACCCAGAGGTGCACGACGTACCACCAGTAGAGCTTGTCCAGCGCCAGGTTGGACGGGTTGTAGAAGGCGAAGAGAAAGAGCAGCGCCAAGCCCCAGAGCCCGAGCAGCAGGATGTTGGAAATCGCGGTCTTGCGCCCCTTCAGCACCGTCATGGTGACGTTGTAGAGGAACAGCAATGCGGCGACGACGATGCCGACCTTGACCCATTTCGGCTGTTCGAGGAACTCGCGCCCCTCCTTGCCCAGAAGCCAGTTGCCCTCGAACAGGTTGAACAGATAGGTCACCACCACGCCAAGCGTGCCGACCACCAGGATGATCAGTTGCAGGTAGGCGATGGTCGGCGAGTGGATCTCGCGTTCCGCCTCCTCGGGAATGAGGAAATAGGCCGCCCCGAAGAAGCCCAGCAGCAGCCAGACGATCAGGCTGTTGGTGTGCAGCATCCGGATGATGTTGAACGGCACCAGCTCCGACAGGGTGTTGGGCATGACATAGACGAAGCCGGCCAGCAGCCCGCCCAGGATCTGGATGGCAAAGAGCCCCAGCGCGACCGCAAAATACGCATAGGCGATTTTCTGTGATTGATATTTCATCTTGGGAGTTCCTTGTTCTCAACCGGCATCGTTGGGCGGCCAGCCCTGCGCGTCGATGGTGTTGGTCCACAGCAGGAAGTCACTGAGCGCCCGGTATTCCTCGTCGGTCAGGGCGAAGGCGGGCATCTGGCGGCGGCCCTCGATGCCGGTGGGCATCGCCTGCATCCACGCCTTGAGCGTCTCGTAGGCGGCCTCCGGGTCGTCCTGGACGCCCCAGCGGGTCATCACGTTCATCAGCTCGGGCGCGAAATAGGCGCCCTCGCCCATGATCGAGTGGCAGTTGATGCAGGCATGCTTTTCCCAGACATGCTTGCCGTGGGCGACGCTCTCGGTGAGCCCCGCCTTGTCGGTCGAGACATTGACCATGTAGTTGTGGGTATGGGCGGTCAGCCCGACGAATATGACGATGAAGAACAGTGAGCCCCCGAAAAAGATGTTCCGGGCCATGCTCTTGGTCATGACTTCGCGCATGGCGCTCTCCTTTGCGCTGCGTTGACGGTGCGCCTCTGATGTCCTGCGGCTCGGGGCGGGGCCTTAACAAAAGTCAAGGTGGCCGGATGAGACTGCCCGCGTGTGACAATGCGGCGCGTCCCGGCCGCTGCGGCGCGCCGTCCGGGGTCACCCGGCCGGGGCGGCGGGCGCCGGGGCGGCCTGCCGGGCGCGGCGTTTCAGCACCGGGCAGGTGTTGGGGTCGTACATGATTACCTGGCAGCGCAGGCACATCACGCATTCGTTGGGATTGATCCGGCCCAGCGGATCGATCGCGCCCACGGTGCACTTGGTCTCGCAGAGCCGGCATTCGCGCCCGCATTGCGGGCGGCGGTGCAGCCAGTCGAAGATCTTCAGCTTCGCCGGGATCGCCAGCGCCGCGCCCAGCGGGCAGAGGTAGCGGCAGTAGAAGCGCTCGATGAAGAGCCCCGCCGCCAGCAGCACCAGCACGAAGGCGACGAAGGGCCAGGCGCGCATCATCCGCATCGAGATCGCGGTCTTGAACGGCTCGACCTCGGCGAGAATCAGCGCGTGTTTCATAGAATAGAAGGACAGCGCCAGGATCGCCATGAACAGCGTGTACTTGATGATCCAAAGCCGCTCGTGCAGGGCGGGCGGCACCTCGATCTGGCGCACCCCCAGCTTCTGCGCCAGCTGGTTGGTCAGTTCCTGCAGCGCCCCGAACGGGCAGAGCCAGCCGCAGAACACCCCGCGGCCCCAGAACAGGAGACCCAGCGCGACCCCGGCCCAGAGGGTGAAGATGATCGGCTCGATCAGGAAGGTCTCCCAGCGGAAGCCCGACAGCAGCGACTGGACGAAGGCCACCACCTGCACCACCGAGAGCTGGCCGTTCAGCACCCAGCCGAGCCAGACCAGGGTGACGGCCAGATAGGTCAGGCGCACCCGGCGCCAGAGCATCGGCCGGCGCACCAGAAACTCCTGGAAGAGCATGATCAGCGTCAGCGTCGCCAGCATCGCCGCGACGCCGACTACAGCCAGTTTCTTGCGTTCCCAGGTCTGCTGCCAGAGCGGCACCGTCTCGGGGGGCGGCGCCAGGATGTACTCGTCCGGCAGCGCATAGGGGAAGGCGGTGGTGAACGACACCTCACCGCCGGCCTCGGCCGGGCGGGTGGCGGTCAGTTCAAGCTCGAATGGCTGGGTCGGGTCGAACCCCGCGCCACCGATGCGGAACAGGCTGCGCTCTTTCATCTCGGGCGCGTCCTCGGCGGCCAGCTCGTCGACGCGCAGATACCACTCGTCGGTCACCGGCAGGCGCAGATCGCCCTGCACCAGCTCGATCCGGTCGAAGATGCCGCTGCGCCGCCAGTCCATGCCGCGATGCGAATAGAGCCCGCGCGATCCGACGAAGAGCAGCGAATCGCCCGGGGTCAGGGCCGCGACAGCACGCGAATAGAGCTTCTGCCCCAGGATATTGCGCCCGATGGTCGGCGGATCCGCCAGCGCCATCCAGAGCTCGATGAACGGCGCGTCGCCTTCGGGCACCGGATTGGCGGCGCCGGCCAGCCCGGCATGCGCCTCGCTGAGCGTGACGATCTTGCGCGCCAGCGCGCCCTGGGCCTCCAGCTGCTGCCAGCCCCGCGGCTCGTAGGTGATCTGGTCGATGCCGCCGCCGGGCACCAGGCCGCGGCCGATGGCAAGAACCCGCGCAGTGCGCAGGATCGAATCGCGAATAACCCCGGTCGTGACCGTCGCGCGCGAGATGATGTCGGGCATGTCCGGCCCGCCGCGTTCGCCATCCGGAGCCATCAGGTCGATGCCGGCGAAACCGCCGACAAAGCGCTCGATATCCGCATCCGACAGGCCGAGGGTCAGGATCGGCTCGGCGTGATACATCAGCCGGGCGCCGGCGATCCGGCCGGCCATGTCCACCGCCACCAGCATGTCCAGCGGCCGCCCCGAATAGCCCACCGAGCGCGCCACCTCCCAGGTCGATGCGATATGGCCGACGACACCGTCCGGGCCCGAGACCGACCAGCCCGGAACGCCCTCTGCCTCGCGTTCGATCACCGGCGCGCGCGACAGGCCAAAGAGCTCGGTCGCGATGGCAGCCGTCGGCGCGTGCGGCTCGATCTGCGATTCGCCGAAACCTTGCGCGCGCTGCGCACTCGCCCCGGTGGCCGCGGCGAGTATCAGGAACAGCAGCGCACAGATCGCCGCACAGCGTGGAAACACCGACCGGGTCATGCCACTTCGTCGCACCCCGCCTTTGCCCGCGCCTTGATTGAAATCAAAGCAGCACCCCACAAATCCGGTAACGGTCCCGTGTGCCTCACCAGCGAACGGAGTATTCGTGATGAAATCAACACCAACCACCCGGCGCACATCGCTTCTTGCAAGCGCCGCTCTTGCCCTGGGGCTTGCCGTCACCGGCGCCTCGGCGCAGGACAGCACGGCCGAAAAGGCCGAACAGGACGCGCTGAAGGAGCACGCCACGTCGCCGGGCGACATGTATGTGCCCTCGATGACCACCCTGGCGGAGATCCAGGTCGAGATCCCGGGCCGCAAGGCCGATGATCCGGTGATGACGGCCGAAGAGTTCCAGAGGGCCACCAGCATCTATTTCGAGCGCTGCGCGGGCTGCCACGGCGTGCTGCGCAAGGGCGCGACCGGCAAGGCGCTGACCCCGGACATCACCCGCGAGAAGGGCTTCGAGTATCTGCGCGACTTCATCACCTACGGCTCGCCCGCCGGCATGCCCAACTGGGGAACCTCGGGCGACTTTACCGAGGCCGATGTCGATCTGATGGCACGCTATGTGCTGCTCGAACCGCCAGCGCCGCCGGAATTCGGCATGCCCGAGATCAAGAACACCTGGAAGGTGCTGATCGCGCCCGAGGACCGGCCGACCGAGAAGATGAATGACATCGACATCGACAACCTGTTCTCGGTGACGCTGCGCGATACCGGCCAGATCGCCCTGATCGACGGCGCCAGCTACGAGATCAAGACGGTGATCGAAACCGGCTATGCGGTGCATATCAGCCGGATCTCGGCCTCGGGGCGCTATCTCCTCGTGATCGGCCGCGACGCCAAGGTCAACATGATCGACCTGTGGATGGAAGAGCCGGCGACGGTTGCGGAAATCAAGATCGGGTCCGAGGCGCGTTCGGTCGAGACCTCTAAGTTCGAGGGTTTCGAGGACAAGTACGTGATCGCCGGTGGCTACTGGCCGCCGCAATACGTGATCATGGACGGCGACACGCTGGAGCCGCTCAAGGTCGTCTCGACCCGCGGCATGATCTATGACGAGCAGACCTACCACCCCGAGCCGCGAGTCGCCTCGATTCTCGGTTCGCACTTCCGGCCGGAATTCATCGTCAACGTGAAGGAGACGGGCAAGATCCTGCTGGTCGACTATTCCGACATCCAGAACCTCAAGACCACGGAAATCGAGGCCGAGCGGTTCCTGCATGACGGCGGGCTCGACTCGACCCATCGCTACTTCCTCGTCGCCGCCAACGCCCGTGGACGGGTGGCCGTGGTCGACACCAAGGAGGGCACGCTGGAGGCGCTGGTCGAGACCGGCGGTCTGACCCCGCACCCGGGCCGCGGCGCCAACATGATGCACCCGACCTACGGGCCCGTCTGGGCGACCTCGCACCTGGGTGACGACACGGTGGTGATGATCGGCACCGATCCCGAGGGCCATCCCGACGAGGCCTGGAAAGTGGTCCAGACCGTCTATGGGCTGGGCGGCGGATCGCTGTTCGTGAAGACCCACCCCGAGTCCGACCACCTCTATGTCGACGCGCCGCTGAACCCGGATGCCGAGACCTCGGCCTCGATCGCCGTGTTCAAGGTGTCCGAGCTGGGCCAGGAAGAGCCGGAATTCACCACCCTGCCGATCGGCGAGTGGGCCGGCATCGCCGACGGGCAGCCCCGCGTCGTGCAGGGCGAGTTCAACCAGGCCGGCAACGAGGTCTGGTTCTCGGTCTGGAACGCCAAGGACAAGGAATCGGCCATTGTCGTGGTCGACGACAAGACGCTCGAGCTCAAGCACGTGATCAAGGACCCGCGCCTGATCACGCCGACCGGCAAGTTCAACGTCTACAACACCCGCAAAGACGTGTATTGACGCACGACCCCCGGGGGCCGCATGTCGGCCCCCGGGACTTCGCGACACCGCCGCCAACTCTCAAGGAGCCCGGAGATGACCCCAAGAGGAAAGGTTTACCTGATCGGCGCCGGACCCGGTGATGTCGAGCTGTTGACCCTGCGCGCGCTGCGCATGCTGAAAGAGGCGGATGCGGTGGTCTATGACCGCCTGGTCTCGCCCGAGATTCTCGCCCTTGCCCCCGAAGGCGCCCGCATGGTGCCGGTCGGCAAGGCCCCGAAATGCCACACCGTTCCGCAGGACCGGATCAACGAAATCCTGGCCGAGCTGGCCGCCGAGGGGCTGACCGTCGCCCGTCTGAAGGGGGGCGATCCGCTGATCTTCGGACGCGGCTCGGAAGAGGCCGCCTTTCTGGCCGAGCGCGACATCGCTGTCGAATACGCCCCCGGCATCACCGCGGCGCAGGGCATGGCCGCGGCCACCGGTGTGCCGCTGACCCATCGCGGCCTGGCGACAGGCGTGCGCTATGTGACCGGCCACCGCGCAGCCGACGAACGGCTCGATCTCGACTGGAAGAGCTTGGCCAATGCCGACACCACGCTGGTGGTCTACATGGGCGCCGCCAACATCGCCGAGATTGCCCTGCGCCTGATGGGCGAGGGGCTACCCGCTTCGATGCCGGTGATGGCGGTCTCGAACGCCACCACCCCGCGCGAGCAGCGGATGGTCTCGCGCCTCGACCGGATCGGGGTCGACATCAAGGCGATGCCGATGCCGGCGCCGGTGCTCTTCGTGATCGGGCACGTGGTCTCGCTCTACCGCGCCGACCCGGTCGAGGAACCGGAGGCGCGGCCTTTTCGGGCCGTGATGGCGGGTGAATAGACTTCTTCTCGGCGCCCTGTGTCTGGCCGGACAGGCCGCGGCCGGCGAGGTGCCCCGCGCGGCCGATCCCGTCGACGCCCCGGCCCTGGAGCGGCTGGTGCGGCAGGATTGCGGCTCGTGTCACGGGCTGACGCTGAAGGGCGGGCTGGGGCCGGACATCCGGACCCGGGCGCTGGCCAAGTACGACCA
>JAGRMU010000326.1:4098-4525 GCA_020441165.1 Sedimentitalea sp. | reverse complement strand
GCCAACCGCATCTACGTGCAGGCCGCCGTCTATGACGCCTTCGCCGCGAAACTGAAGGCGGCGGTCGAGAAGCTGACCGTCGGCGACGGGTTGACCGCGGGCGTGACCACCGGGCCGCTGATCAATGCCGACGCGGTGGCCAAGGTCGAGGAGCATGTCGCGGACGTGACCGCCCACGGTGGGAAGATCCTGACCGGCGGCAAGCCGCACGACCTGGGCGGAACCTTCTTCCAACCGACCATCGTCACCGGGGTCACCCAGGACATGAAGGTGGCGACCGAGGAAACCTTCGGCCCGCTGGCGCCGCTCTTCAAGTTCGAGGATGTGGACGAGGTGATCGCCATGGCCAATGACACGATCTTCGGCCTGGCCAGCTATTTCTATGCCCGCGACCTCAGCCGGGTCTACAAGGTGGCCGAGGCGCTGG
>JAGRMU010000326.1:0-4061 GCA_020441165.1 Sedimentitalea sp. | reverse complement strand
ACCGAGGTCGCGCCCTTCGGCGGGGTCAAGCAATCGGGCCTCGGCCGCGAGGGCAGCCATCACGGCATCGAGGATTATCTCGAGATGAAATACATCTGCCTGTCGATCTGACGAACCGGATTACGGCCCGAAAAAACACCCCGGACGCGACCGCGCCGGGGTGTTCGCATGTCAATCTGTCAACGCCGGGCCGGCCGGCGCCCAGGCGTGGGTCAGCTGACCGCCTCGGCCTTGGCCTCCAGCACGTCGCGCTCGGACTCGCCGCCCTTGGCGATCTCGATCCGGCGCGGTTTCAGCGCTTCGGGAACCTCCCGCACCAGGTCGATATGCAGCATGCCGTCGGCATGGCTGGCGCCCTTGACGCGGACATGCTCGGCCAGCGCGAAGCGGCGCTCGAAGGCGCGGGTGGCGATGCCGCGATGCAGGAAGGTCCGCTCCTCGCTGTCCTCGGGCTTGCGACCCGCCACGACAAGCGCGTTCTCCTTCACCTCGATGCCCAGGTCGTCGGCGGAAAAGCCGGCGACGGCGATCGACAGGCGATAGGCGTCGGGCGCGGTCTTCTCGATGTTGTAGGGCGGATAGGTGGACTGGCTGACGTCATTGGTCATCACCCGGTCCATCAGGTCGGCGATCTGGTCAAAGCCGATGGTGGCGCGGTGCAGCGGTGCAAAGTCGAATGTACGCATGGTTTGTATCCTCATCTTTCGAGCGATCTACAGGGTCGGCCCTCCATGTTCGGACGGGCCATGTCGTCGTATCGGAACCCTTTTCGGCATTCCGACGCCTTTGAGATGGGCAATGGGCGGGGCGGTTTCAAGACCCTCGCCGGTCAGGGCCTGACGAACTTTGCGCCGGTCTCGCGCCGGGCGCCGGCGGCCATGCGGTTGACCTCGGGCGCCGGCGCCAGGTCGAACCCGCGCCCGGCCTCCAGCTCCGCCCGCAGCAGCTCCAGCGGCCCGTCGAGCGGGGTGCCCAGCGCCACCGATTGCCCCTCGACCTCGGCCTTGGCCGAAACCACCGAGACGATCCGCGGCTCGCGGCCCGCGAAGGAGAAGACCGGCGCGCCGGAGGCGCCGAAATCGACATTGCAGGACAGGATCAGCACCCCCTCCTGCCGCGCCATCACCCCGCAGGTCTCCTGCAGCGAGGGCGCCTCGGCCCGATCATGGGCATAGGACACAACGCCGACCGATTCGCCCCGGCGCGGCTGCGTGCCGGTGTCGAAGGGGGCCACGGCGGTGTTGCGGATCGGCTGGCTGAGCTCGAGCAGGGCGAGATCGTTGCGCACCCGCCCCGCCGAGGCCTCGCCATCGTAGACATAGGCCGGATGCACCACCGCCCGGCGCACCTGCCGATAGGCCGCGGCCCGGCCGTTGCGCCAGCCGGCCAGGAACTCGATCCCGTCCTGGTCGATGCGCGCCTTGCTGGCCTTGTCAAAAAGGCAATGGGCGGCGGTCAGCACCAGGTCGGGGGCGATCAGCGCCCCGGTGCAGAAGCCGCGCCCGTTCAGGTTCAGCCGCCCGACCCCGTTCCAGCCGCGCCCCGCCTCGCTGGTCTCCAGCGGCTCCAGCCGCGCATCCCCCGCCGCTGCCGCAAATGGCAGCAGCGCCAGAAGCGCGCAGATCGTCCAGTGCCGCATGAGGTCCTCCCGGCTGGTGACCGGCGCAGGCTAACCCCGGGATGCGGCGAAATTCGGGCCGAACCGGCCGGCTCAGCGCAGAATCGGTACGCCCGGTGCGGATTTGCCACGCCCCGCCAGCGCCGGCGGCGTCGGCCCGCCGCTGGCCCAGTCCAGAAGCTCGACCGTATGCACCACCGGGACGCCGGTGCCGCCGCCGATCTGCATCATGCAGCCGATATTGCCCGCCGCGATGATGTCGGGCGCTGTCGCCTCCAGGGTGCGGAGCTTGCGCGCCTTCAGCTGACCGGAGATCTCGGGCTGCATCAGGTTGTAGGTGCCCGCCGATCCGCAGCAGAGATGACTGTCCGCGGGCTCGACCACGCGAAAGCCCGCGCGTTTCAGCAAGTCCTTGGGCGCGCTCCTGATCTTCTGCCCGTGCTGCAGCGAGCAGGCGGCGTGATAGGCGACGGTCAGCCCCGTCGGCGTCCCCTCGGGCAGGTCGAGCCTGCCCAGCACCTCGCTCACATCCATCGCCAGGGCCGACACCCGCGCCGCCGCCCCGGCCAGCGGATCGTTCCGGAACATGTGGCCGTAATCCTTGACCGTGGTGCCGCAGCCGCTGGTGTTGATGACGATGGCATCCAGCCCCTCGCCCTCCATTTCGGCCGTCCAGGCGCGGATGTTGCGGGCGGCGCTGGCATGGCTCTCGCCGGTCTTGCCCATGTGATGGGTCAGCGCCCCGCAGCAGCCGGCGCCCTGCGCCACCACCACCTCGCAGCCCAGCCGGGTGAGCAGGCGGATCGTGGCGTCGTTGATGTCGGTGTTCAGCGCCTTCTGCGCGCAGCCGGTCATCAGCGCCACCCGCATCCGCCGCGCGCCCTGCGGCGCGAAGCTCTGCGGATCGTCGTTGCGGCTGACCGGGGGGATCGTCTCCGGCGCCATCTCCAGCATCGCCCGCAGCCGCGCATCGGGCATCAGCCCGGCGAAGGGCCGCCCGATCTTGGCGGCCAGCAGCGCCAGCCGGAACCGCGTCGGGTGCGGCAGGATCCGCGCCAGCATCCAGCGCAGGGCGCGCTCGCCCAGCGGCCGCCGATAGCGCGCCTCGATATATTCCCGCGCATGATCGACCAGGTGCATGTAATGCACCCCCGAAGGGCAGGTGGTCATGCAGGCCAGGCAGCTCAGGCAACGGTCGATATGCAGGACGGTGCGCGGGTCCGGATCGCGCCCGGTCTCGAGCATCTCCTTGATCAGGTAGATCCGCCCGCGCGGACTGTCGAGCTCGTCGCCCAGCACCTGGTAGGTCGGACAGGTCGCCGTGCAGAAACCGCAATGCACGCAGGAGCGCAGGATCTCGTTGCTGCGCTTGATCCCCGGATCGCGCAGCTGCTCGGCGGTGAAATCGGTCTGCATTGCTCAGCCCTCCCCCCGGCCGCCCATCAGCCCCGGATTGAACAGCCCGCGCGGGTCGAACCGGGCGCGCAGACCGGCGCTGATCGCCGCCAGCGGCGCCGGCTCCGGCTGGAACATGCCCAGGCGCGCGCGCGTCGCCCCGTCCGCGCGGATCAGCGTCGCGTGGCCGTCAAACCGCCCGGTGCGGGCGCGCAGGTCGGTCCCCTCGGGCACCAGCGCCCAGATCAGCCCGCCGCCCCAGTCGAAGAGCAGCCCCTCCGCCCCCAACCGCGCCGCCAGTTCCGGCGCCTCCGACGGCTTCACCGACAGGCGCCAGACATCGCCGGCGCGCCCGGCAAAGGCGGCGACATCGCGCAGCCCCGCCCAGATCGCCGCCGACCGCTCCGGGTCATCCTCGACCTCGATCTCGCCGAACCGGCCCAGCAGGTCCCGCAGCCGCCCGCTGCGATAGGTCACCTGGGTTTCGAACCCCTCGAGGCGGATCAGCGCCCCGGCCCCCGGATCGAACCCCGCCCCGGACACCTCGAAGGGCGAGCCCAGCGCCGCCGACAGCGCCGCCACCGCCCCCGCCGTATCGCAACCACGCAGGCAGAGCGTCGCCTCGGTCTCGGTCCGCGGCAGCACCTTCAGCGACACCTGCGACAGCACCCCCAGGGTGCCCCAGCTCCAGGCCATCAGCTTCACGAGGTCATAGCCGGTGACGTTCTTCATCACCCGCCCGCCATTGCGGATCACCCGGCCCATCCCGTCGACATAGCGCACACCCAGCAGGTGATCGCGGCAGGCCCCGACCTGGATCCGCCGCGGACCTGAGACATTGGCGGCGACCACCCCGCCGATGGTCGGCACGCCCTGCGTCCCCAACAGCCCGCGATGATCCATCGGCTCGAAGGCCAGGCGCTGGTTCTCGCCGGCCAGCAGCGCCGCGATCTCGGCCACCGGCGTGCCGGCCCGCGCCACCAGGGTCAGCGCCCCCGGCTCGTAGAGATCGACGCCCGAGAGGCCCGCGACACTCAGCGCGTCGCCC
>JAGRMU010000325.1 GCA_020441165.1 Sedimentitalea sp. | reverse complement strand
GTCGCCAGCAAGGCCATGGAGCGGTGGACGAGGTCAAGCTGCTGCACCAGGAAACGGTTGTGCGAGGCCAGGTGGATCTGCTTGTGAAAGCGCCGGTTTGCCCGCGCCATCGCCGGCGGATTGCCCACCAGCGCGTCGTCGCGGGTGACCATGTCGCGCAGCACGGTGATCTCCTCGGGCGTGGCGTGGCGCGCCGCCAGCCGCGCCGCCAGCCCCTCCAGCTCGCGGCGCACCACGTAGAGCTCGGACATCTGGTTGTGATCCAGCGAGGCCACGATCAGCGAACGCCCGTCGCGGGCCAGCAGCGATTGCGTCTCGAGCCGCTGCAGCGCCTCGCGGATCGGGGTGCGGGACATGCCGAACCGCTCGGCCAGCTCGCTCTCGACCAGCCGGTCGCCGGGCCGGTAGATGCCGACATCGATCGCTTCGAGGATCAGGCCATAGGCGTCGGTCTGCGGCGGCTTGGGGTCGGACATCGCGCGAGCGCCTCTCATTGCTGCCTTCTGTCTACAGGCGGGCAATGAATTCGATCAACCCCGTCATTGCCACGGCACCGGCGCTGGCATAGATGCTAGGCCATGGTCAAAGCCGCGTTCTCGCATGTCCGCACCTGGGTGTTCGATCTCGACAACACCCTTTACCCGCCGCAGGCCCGGCTCTTCGACCAGATCGAGCTGCGGATGACCCGGTATGTCATGGACGCGCTGGGGGTGGACCGCCCCGAGGCGGACCGGCTGCGCAAGCGCTACTGGCATCTTTACGGGACCACGCTGGCCGGGCTGATGCGCGAGCATGGCGTGGACCCGGGCCCCTACCTTGTCGAGGTGCACGAGATCTCGATGGCGCAGCTCGAGCCCGATCCAGTTCTGGCCAGCCGCATCCGCGATCTGTCCGGAAGGCGGATCGTCTATACCAACGGCACCGCCCCCTATGCCGAGCGGGTGCTGGCGGCGCGGGGTCTTTCCGGCCTCTTCGACGCGGTCTACGGGGTCGAGCATGCCGGATACCTGCCCAAGCCCGAGCGCGCCGCCTTCGAGGCGATCTTCGCCAGGGACGGCATCGCCCCGAACGAGGCCGCCATGTTCGAGGACGACCCAAGAAACCTGGCCGTCCCGCACGAGATGGGCATGCGCACGGTCCATGTCGCGCCCGAGCGGCACGCCGCCGCCCATATCCATCACCACACCGACGATCTGGCGGGATTTCTCGGCGGGCTGCTCTGAGCGGCGCGGCCCCGGACAGGATGTCGCTTGGCCATGCCCGCGCCAGCGCCCTAGAGTGAAGCCCAGCAAGGGAGGCGTCATGCGCGAGAGCTGCGATATCCTGATCTCCGGCGGCGGCATCGCCGGGCTGACCGCAGCGGCGGCGTTCGGCGCGGCCGGGTTCCGGGTGATCTGCGTCGATCCCGCGCCGCCGGTGACCGAGCGCGATGCCGCCGGCTCGGACCTGCGAACCACCGCCTTCCTGCAACCGGCCCGGGCGCTGCTGGAGCGCTGCGGCCTCTGGGCGCGGCTGGTGCCCCATGCCGCACCGCTGCAGGTCATGCGCATCGTCGATGCCGGCGGCGCCTCCGCGTCCGAGCCGCGACTGGTCCGCGCATTCGATGCCGCCGACATCTCGGACCAGCCCTTCGGATGGAACCTGCCCAACTGGCTGCTGCGCCGCGAGATCCTGGACCGGCTGGAGGCGCTGGAGACGGTCGATTTCCGGCCCGGCACCGCCACAACCGGGCTGGTCACCCGCACCGGCGCGGCGCGGGTGGCGCTGAGCGACGGCAGCGGCGTCGAGGCGCGGCTGGTGATCGCCGCCGACGGGCGCGACTCTCCGATGCGCACCGCCGCCGGGATCGGCGTGCACACCACCCGCTACGGGCAGAAGGCCCTGGCCTTCGCCGTGACTCATCCCATTGCCCATGACAACGTCTCGACCGAGATCCATCGCAGCGGCGGTCCCTTCACCCTGGTGCCGCTGCCCGATTTCAAGGGCAGACCCTCCTCGGCGGTGGTCTGGATGGAACGCGGCCGGGCCGCGCTCGACCTGCTGCGGATGGATCCGCGCGACTTCGAAGCGGCGATGACCGAGCGGTCCTGCGGGTTGCTCGGTCCGCTGACCCTGGCCTCGCGCCGCACGCTCTGGCCGATCATCACCCAGCATGCCGAGCGGCTGGCGGGCGAGCGACTCGCGCTGATGGCCGAGGCGGCGCATGTGGTCCCGCCGATCGGCGCGCAGGGGCTGAACATGTCGCTGGCCGATCTGCGGACGCTGCTCGATCTGGTCGAAGCACGGCCGGAGGGTCTGGGCGATGCCGCCATGCTGGAGGCCTATCACCGGGCCCGGATCGGCGACATCCGGCTGCGGGTGCAGGGAATCGACCTCCTGAACCGTGCCTCGATGGTCAGCGCCCGCCCCTTGCGCGATGCCCGGGCGCTTGGGCTGAACGCGCTCTATGCCTTGGCACCGGTGCGGCGGATGCTGATGCAGATGGGTCTGGGCGTGCGCTGACCGCTTCGCGCCATTGGGACGCCCGGGGCTCTGCCCCGGACCCCGGAGTATTTCGGGCAAGAGGAAAAGCGGGTCAGAGCACCTTGTCGAGCACCCGTCCCAGGCGCGCCATGGTGCCGTCCACGTCATAGAGCTTGTCGAGGCCGAAAAGCCCGAGGCGGAAGGTGCGAAAATCGGCTGGCTCATCGCATTGCAGCGGCACACCGGCGGCGATCTGCATGCCTTCGGCGGCGAATTTCCGGCCGGACTGGACCTCGGGATCGTCGGTATAGCTGACCACGACCCCCGGCGCGCCGAACCCTTCGGCCGCCACCGAGACGATACCCCTGCCCTTCAGCATCGAGCGCACCCCGTCGCCGAGCGCCCATTGCGCCTCGCGCAGCCGCTCGAACCCGTGCTCCCGGGTCTCCAGCATGGTGTCGCGGAAATCGCGCAGCGCGTCGGTGGGCATGGTGGCGTGATAGGCATGGCCGCCACCCTCGTAGGCCGCCATGATCTGCCGCCATTTCTTCAGGTCGAGCGCGAAGCTGTCCGAGGCGGTGTGTTCCAGCCGCTCCAGCGCACGCTCCGACAGCATCACCAGCCCGGCGCAGGGCGAGGCGCTCCAGCCCTTTTGCGGCGCGCTGATCAGCACGTCGACCCCGCTGGCGCGCATGTCGACCCAGGCGCAGCCCGAGGCGATGCAGTCGAGCACCATCAGCGCGCCAACCTCGTGGGCGGCCCCGGCCAGCGCCGCGATGTAGGGGTCGGGCAGGATCACCCCGGCGCTGGTCTCGACATGCGGCGCGAAGACCACGCCGGGCCGGAGGCGGCGGATCTCGGCCACAACCTCCTCGATCGGCGCAGGCGCGAAGGGCG
>JAGRMU010000050.1 GCA_020441165.1 Sedimentitalea sp. | reverse complement strand
GGAAAGGTCGCAACGTGCTCTAGTACAGCGCCGCGCGCCGGAAGGCGCGTCTGCGTGCGCCGGCGAAGGAGACAGGGGTGAGCGGCATGCCGATGATGTCGATGAAAACCGACACGTTCTCGCCGTGCTCAGGCATGTCGCCGTCGATGATCTTCACGGTGTAGTGAAGGTCTCCGCCCTCGAACACCGGGTCTTCGAGGACGACCACCGTCTGGCGAAGCGTGCCGTTCTCGAGGACCGAGATGTCGGCGTTTGGCGGATCGGACAGGAAACTGTCCTTGCCCTCGCTCCAGAACGGCACGAATCTCTCCGTGCTCATGTTGCCGGCGATGCGCTCGGGACGGTCCGAGAAGAAGAGGGTTACCGGGCTGACGTCGCGCAGTGTCAGGCGGTTCCGGTCTGCCTCGAACGCCATGGCGTCGGCGGTCTGGACGAACAGGAAATCGGCATTGGCCGCGCTGGTCGTCTGAGCCGATGCCGCGCGCGTCAGGAGCAGCGCACCCGCCAGGCCGGCGGTGCCCGCGAGGATCTGCCGGCGGCTGGGTCGTGGACGGTTGTCTGTCGATGTCATGGTGATCTTCCTGTGAGAAATGGACGCTTCTGCGGCCCGTCAACCGCGGTCCCGCACTGCCATTCCCGTCCTCGGGATCGTCGGAGGATCACGACAGGCGACAGTCGTGGAAGGCCGAGCCATGCAACGGACGGGCACGAGTTGGTCGGGTGGTGGTCTGCGGGAACTGACCGGGCCATCGCAAGGACGGCCCGGTCGCCATGGCTCAACCTCAGTCGCTTGCCTTGAGCATCGTTTCCGCCAGTTTCTTCTTGTCGGCGTCCGAAAGCTCGGGGCGATCCAGCGTGAGCGTCAGCTTCTCGAGCTTGGCGGTCAGTGCGAAGGGCGGCTTGTAGTCGGCATCGTTGACCCCGGTGAGGGTGTCCGAGCCGATGTCGAAGCTTTCATCCCACTGCAGGATCATCGGCAGGGTCTTCTCCATCTTCTTGCTGTCGACATCCTTGCCGTCGACCCGCAGCGTGCCGGTGCCGCCGCGCCCGACACCGCTGAAATCGTTGAAGGCCAGGGTCCCGGCGCCAAGCCCGTCATAGACGAAATCGAACTCGACCGTGTGCTTGCCGGGGGTCAGCGCCTCGGTCCCTTCCCACTTGATCCGTTCCAGATCGACCATGTTCCACAGGAAGGTGGGTTTGCCGTCCTTCAGGTAGAAGCCATAGCCACCGAAGCGGCCGCCCGAGGTCAGGATCATGCCCTCGGCGCCGCCCTCGGGCACCTCGATCTCGGCGATGATCGTGTAGGAGGTGTTCAGGATCAGCGGCGAGTCGCCCTGCGGCAGCCCGACCATCGGCTTGGTATAGACGAACTCGGTCCGGCCCGCGGTGATGTTCGGACGCGGTGCCACGATGCGCGCCGCAACCGAGGCATCCAGCGGGAAGACCTGGTACTTGTTGGCCTCCTCGATGAACAGCGCCTTCATCTCCTCGACCTTCTGCGGGTTGTCCTTGGCGATGTCGGTGGTCTGGTTCATGTCCTTGCTGAGATCATAAAGCTGCAGCACCTGGTTGTTGAGCGGGTCCGGATTGGCCGGACCGAACGCCTCCCAGGGCGCGCGGTTCACTTCCGTGCTCAGAAGCCAGCCTTCGTGATAGAGCGCCCACTGGCCCATCATCTCGAAATACTGGGTCTTGTGGCGGGACGGCTCGTCGGCATTCGCTGCATCGAAAGTATAGGCAAAGCTGGTGCCCTCGATCGGCGCCTGCTGGATCCCGTCCACCACCTCGGGCGCCGGAATGCCGGTGACCTCGAGGATCGTCGGAACCACGTCGATCACGTGCATGAACTGGTCGCGCCGTCCGCCGGTGTCGGTGATCTTCGCAGGCCAGGACACCACCATGTTCTGGCGGATGCCGCCGAGACGCGAAGCGTTCTGCTTGAACCAGTCGAAGGGCGTGTCGAAGGCCCAGGACCAGCCCGCGGACATGTGGTTGTAGGTCTCCTCGGTGCCCCAGACGTCATACCATTTCATCTGGGTCTCGGCTGGAATCATGTTGAGTCCGTTGAAGAACGCCACCTCGTTGGGCGTGCCCAGCGGGCCGCCCTCGGCGCTCGTGCCATTGTCGCCGTTGATGTAGAAGATCAGCGTATTGTCGCGCTCGCCGATATCCTCGATCGCCTGGATGACGCGCCCGATCTCGTGGTCCGAATAGCTGGCATAGGCGGCGAAGACCTCGACCTGGCGGATGAACAGCTTCTTCTCGACATCGGTGAGCTGATCCCAGGGCTTGATCTTGTCGGCCGGCCACGCGGTGAGTGTCGCGTCCTCGGGCACCAGGCCCATCTTCTTCTGGTTGGCGAAGATCGTCTCGCGCAGCGCCTCGTAGCCTTCGTCGAAAAGCTTCAGCGCCTCGATCTTCTCGACCCATTCCTTGGTCGGGTGGTGCGGCGCGTGGGTGGCGCCAGGGGCATATTTCACGAAGAAGGGTTTCGATGGATCGATCTGGTGCATGTCGGTGATCCAGTCGATCGCGTCGTCGGCCATGGCGGTGACCAGGTTCCACTCGCCCTCATGGCCATCGAAGGGGTAGATCTGCGTGGTGTTGCGAAAGAGGTTCGGCTGCCACTGGTTGGCGTCGCCGCCGACGAAGCCGTAGAAATACTGGAAACCCATGCCGGTGGGCCACTGGTCGAAGGGACCGGACTGCGCCGCCTCGAAGGCGGGCGTGTTGTGATCCTTGCCGAACCACGAGGTGTTGTAACCGTTGTCGAGCAGGACCCGCCCGATCGTCGCCTTGTCCTCGGCGATGATGCTGTTGTAGCCGGGGAAGCCTGTCGATTGCTCGGCGATGACGCCGAATCCCGCCGAATGGTGGTTGCGCCCGGTGAGCAGCGCCGCCCGCGTCGGCGAGCAGAGCGCGGTCGAATGGATGTTGGTATAGCTCAGGCCCTCGGTGGCAAGCTTGTCCATGGCCGGTGTCGGGATCACCCCGCCAAAGGTGCTGGGCACGGCGAAACCGGAATCGTCGGTGATGATCAGCAGGACGTTCGGTGCGTCCTTGGGCGGTACGATGCGCGGCGCCCACCAGGGCGTCGAGGACAGCGCGTCGTGGTTGATCGTGCCGCCGAAGGGCGGGTTGGGAGCGGGCAGCTGGGTGCCCGGGATGGTGGTGGTGGCGCTCGGCGAGCCGAGCGTGCCGGTGACCGTCTGGGCCTGCGCGGCCGGCGAGATCGCCGCCCACGCCAGCGCCGCGGCGGCCAGCAATTTTGGAAATGCTGTTGGTGGCATTGCGTTCTTTCCTCGAGAAATGGTCGTCGGTCCAAAGGTAAATCAATCCATCAGGCTTGATTTGACATTGCGCGCCATATTGGCGACAGGTGACAGCATCGCGTCAGCACCGGAAAGACCATGTCACGCCCCATTCCCCTGGTCCGAGCGGCGGCGGTTGCCCCATTCCTGCTCTGGATGCGCGAGCATGGGCTCAGCTGGCAGGCGCGGCTGCGCGATGCCGGTTTGCCCGCAACGCTGCTCTTCGAGCCGGAACGCCCGATCGCGCTGCTGGCCGGAGCCCGGTTTCTGGCCACCACCAGCGAGACCGAGGGGCCGGATATCGGCTGCCGCGTGGTGTCCGACATGTCGATCGGGCATCTGGCACGGTTTGGCCGCGTCGCACTCGGGGCCCGCACGCCGCGCGACGCCCTGACCAATCTGATGCGCGCCTATTCGCACCATTCCTCGCACGAGCAGTTCCTGGTGATCCCCGGGCCGGGCATCGTGACGGTGCGGCATCGGTTCCTCGTCGATCTCGACGATGTCGCGCTGCATGTCTGCCACCAGTATGTCGCCGCGATGATCCGCGCCGTGCTCGCGGGCACCGGCCTGAACGGGCCGCGACTGGCCAGAGTGCAGCTGACCCCGCATCCGGTGAGCGGGCTGGGCCATCTCGGCCCGTATCTCGACGGGCAGGTGGAGCCGGCCAGTGACCGGTGCATGACGATCGTGCTGCGCGATGCGGCGCTGGATCGGGCCTACCTGCGCCCGACCCGCGACCGCGGGTCGTTCGATCTCAGCTCCATTCGCGGCGACGGTACATTGACCCACTCGCTGCGCTGCATCCTGCCGGGCATCCTCGACCACGGGCCGGCACGGATCGACGAGATCGCGGCGCTGGCCGGGACCAGCCTGCGCACCCTGCAACGCCGGCTGGCGGCGGAGGGCACATCGCTTTCCGAGGAGGTCGACAGGCTGCGCCGGCAGCAGGCCCTGGAGCGGGTCACCGGCAGCCGGGACCCGGTGGGCGAGATTTCGGTGGACCTCGGCTACAGCAACCAGTCGAGCTTCACCCGCGCCATGCGCCGCTGGGCCGACCAGCCGCCGAGCCGCCTGCGCCGGGGGTGACGGGCGGCGATGGCGCGGCCGGCAGCAGCGCGCGAGACGTGGATGGATCAGAGGCCCGCGCTTTGCATCCTGCGATCGGCGATGACCTCTTCCAGAACTGAGGAGCAGGTCGCTTTTGACTCCATGATCGCGGTGTGAACTGACTGGGTTGGTGGCCTCTCCCGCAGCATTCTCCGTTCGAGGGTTGCACCCGGCTGGCGGGCGCCGAGCCTCAAGAATGGGGGAGAGACCGACTGCAGAAATAGCACTTTCATTGGGCTGGATGTCCACAAGGCGACGATCTCGGCGGCGATCGCGCAGGGCGAGCGGGGCGGTGAAGTCCGCCACTTGGGAACGGTGCCGCATCGGCCTGATCATGTGCGCAAACTGGTTGAGAAACTGGCGGCAGGCGGGGCGCGGCTGCATTTCTGCTATGAGGCGGGCCCTTGCGGCGATGGCCTCCATCGCCAGATTGTCGAGATGGGCATGACTGTTTCGTGGTGGCCCCTTCGTTGATCCCGGTGAAGGCGGGCGACCGGGTGAAGACCGACCGTCGTGACGCGGTGATGCAGGCGAAGCTGCATCGGGCTGTAGAATTGACGGCCGTCTGGGTGCCGGATGCGGCGCATGAGGCGTTGCGTGATCTGGTCCGGGCCCGTGCGACGGCGATGCGGGTAGCGGGCAAGGCGCGCCAGCACCTGCAGGGCTTTCTGTTGCGACACAGCCGGATCTATCCCGGCAAGAAGGGTTGGACGGGTGCCTACCGGCGCTGGCTCGCGATGGTGCGTTTTACGCATCCGGCGCAACAGATCGTCCTTGACGATTACATCGATGCCGTTGCGGATGCGGAGGCAAGGGTGGAGCGTCTGACGGGCCAGATCGCGGATCTTCTGCCGACTTGGAGCCTCGCACCGGTCGTTGATGCAGTTCAGGCGATGCGCGGTATCGGGTTTATCGTCGCAGTGACGGTGGTGGCCGAGGTCGGGGTCTTCCAGCGTTTCGACAATCCGCGGCAACTGATGGCCTACCTCGGCCTGACGCCGTCGGAGCATTCCAGCGGTGCAAGTGGCCGGCGGGGCGGGATCACCAAGGCGGGCAGCGGTCTTGCCCGACGCGCACTGGTCGAGGGCGCCTGGAGTTACCGCATGCAGGCCCGCGTCAGCCCGAAGCTCCTTGCCCGACTGGAGTCGCTGCCGCAGGCGGTCCGCGACATCGCCTGGAAAGGACAGCTCAGGATGTGCAAGCGCTATCGCCATCTGGTTGCGGCAGGAAAGACCAAGGTGGTGGTCGTCACGGCCATCGCGCGCGAGATGGTCGGCTTCATCTGGGCCATCGCCCGCGCCACCACGCCTGCGACGGCCTGAAGGGGCCGCGAACAACGGCACCGGACCCATTCCGATGCGCAGGGTTGGGGACGGAACGCGGTGGGGAACCCTCGTGCCCTGTTATGGGCCGACCTGTCGATGCCCGATCCTTAGAGCGAGGCAGCCCCAAGACGAAACCACGGTCATGGCGGAATCGTGCGCGATGCCGCCATTCTGTCAGCCGTCGGGATCGGCCCTGACGAACGCCGCCGGATACTCGGGGTCTCGGTTGCGCTGTCGGAGGCCGAGGTTCACTGGCGGGCTTTCCTGGAGAGCCTTCAGGCCCGTGGTCTGCGCGGGGTGGAATATATCGTCTCTGACGATCATGCCGGACCGCGCGCGGCTCGCATTCGCCATTGTGCTCGAACCAATGGCGCACAATGGTTCATCGTCTTCGGAGCAGCGAAATGGCGACGGTGCCAATTCCACCTGGCCCAGAACGCGATCCATCACGCACCGAACGTCGCGATCCGCAAACGCATCGGCGCCGAGTTGCGCACCGTCTGGAACGCCAGTTCGCTGGCAAAGGTCGAAACAGCCCTGGCAGAGTTGGTCACCGCTTATCGCAACCCCGCACCGAAACTCGCTGAATGGCTGGAAGAGAACGTGCCCGAAGGCCTGGCTGTCTTCTCTCTGCCCGAGCATCACCGCCGCCGCATGCGCACCTCCAATCCCATGGAACGTGCCGTCCAGCAGGAGCTGAAACGCCGCACCGTCAAGGTCAGGGTGTTTCGTAATCATCCGCCGTGGCTTGCAGTTACCCACAAGTTGGTGCGGTGAATTGATTCACCCGCCAGACTTGGTCTTGGCGACCACGATAGGATCATGATTTGTACCGGGGTATGGCTATGAGACA
>JAGRMU010000324.1 GCA_020441165.1 Sedimentitalea sp. | reverse complement strand
GGCCCGCGGTCTGGCCCCGGACCACGCCGCCGAGACCGCCGCGCACCTGCATGTGGATTGCGCCCTGTCCTTCGGCCCCGGCCTGATCGCCGAGGACCTGCCCGAAGAGCTGCCCAGGGTCTTGAGCCGCCTGCTGGCGATGCAAGGCTAGGGCCGGCGATTTCTCCTCGCGTCGTCCGGTCGGCTTTGCTATGGAACGCCAGCGCGGCCCCGGGGCCCGCGCCGTGATGCGGGTGTGGCGGAATTGGTAGACGCACCAGATTTAGGTTCTGGCGCCGCAAGGCGTGGGGGTTCAAGTCCCTTCACCCGCACCATCTCGCTTTTTTCACCCGAAATTCCCGCTAAGTATTTGAGCGGAAACGATAATTCTGGTGTTCCATGCACCCCGTTTTGTCCATACTTCAGGGGCTTCGAGAAGACCAATCTGAGCACCGTCTGGCGCAGTGTGAAATCTCCTTTTTTGTATATAATCCAAGGGTTTGCTAGGAAATCTAGGGCGAGTTCAATACAATCCTCCAGCGGTCCCTTTGGCGGCACGGTTGTTTCAACTCGTTCGGCAAGCACAATCTTCTGCCGTTCCAGCTTCTCGATACGGGCTTCATAGGCGCTGACGACCGACGCGCTATTAGCATCAACGATCCGATCCAAAAGGCTTTCAATCTGCCTCTCAACGTCCTTGAGTTGCCGCTGTAGCTCGTCCTTTTCGCCGTGTGCCACCGCAAGTCGCATATTCCAGGCATCGCGCAGCATGGCCTTTGCCAGATCAAACAGACCGCGAGCAGGCTGCAAGCCCTGCATGATCTCGGCGAACTCTGTTTCCAGCTTGGCGCGCGGGATCGACTTGCTCTTGGCTTCGCAGCCTCGCGTCTCGCAGCGATAGTAGGCGTAGTGCTTGGTTTTGCCCTTCGACCACGCCGCCGTCATGGCGTTGCCGCGCTTCTTGCGCGGTGCAGCATCGTCGCCGAACAGACGCTCGCGGATATACCCCCCGAGCGCCTGATCGCCCCGTTCGGCATCGAGCCGCGCCCGTTCCTTATAGGTCAGGCGCAGCGAGAACGGCGGCGGATACTTCGGCTTCTCCGCCTCATTCTTGGCTATCTTATTGAATTCATGGTGCGAATGTGTCATTTTCGCACCTCAGACTCTGAGAGTCCAAACGTGCGAGATGGTCTTGCCACTCTTGGAGGGTGCTAATGAGGGAGTTCAAGTTCTCTCCCTCCAGGCGCACTAGCCTCGGCCCGTGAGGTTGCGCATCGCCATGTGCCCGTCCTGCTGGAAATGATGCACCGGGCACTTGGGCGCGTTGATCGGGATATGGGTGAAATTGGGCCCGCCCAGCCGCTTGGTCTGGGTGTCGAGATAGGAGAAATTGCGCCCCTGCAGCAGCGGGTCGTTGGTGAAATCGATGCCGCGCACGATGTTTTGCGTGCAGAACGCCACCTGCTCGGTCTCGGCGAAGAAATTGTCGACATTGGCATCGAGTGTGAGGGTGCCGATGCGCCGCACCGGCACCTGCTCCTCGGGGATCAGCTTGGTGGCGTCGAGAATGTCGAACTCGAAGCGGTCCGC
This sequence comes from Sedimentitalea sp., assembly GCA_020441165.1. Taxonomy (GTDB): domain Bacteria; phylum Pseudomonadota; class Alphaproteobacteria; order Rhodobacterales; family Rhodobacteraceae; genus JAGRMU01. The sequence goes on along the minus strand of JAGRMU010000324.1, from coordinate 25,627 downwards.
GAAGGCGTCGTCGAACACCTGGATGCCCAGATCCCACTGCGGGAAATCGCCGGCGTCGATCGCCTCCCACATGTCGCGGCGATGAAAATCCGGATCGGCGCCGTTGATCTTGACCGCCTCGTTCCACACGACCGATTGCAGGCCCTGCCGCGGCTTCCAGTGGAACTTCACGAAATGCGACGCGCCCTCGGCATTGACGAGGCGGAAGGTGTGCACGCCGAAGCCCTCCATGAAGCGGAAGGAGCGCGGGATGGCGCGGTCGGACATCTGCCAGAGGGTCATGTGCACCGCCTCGGGCGAGAGCGAGATGAAGTCCCAGAAATTGTCGTGCGCGCTCTGGGCCTGCGGGAAGCCGCGATCCGGCGCTTCCTTGACCGAGTGGACGAGGTCGGGAAACTTCATCGCGTCCTGGATGAAGAACACCGGGATGTTGTTGCCGACCAGATCCCAGTTGCCTTCCTGCGTATAGAACTTCGTGGCGAAGCCCCGCACGTCGCGCGCCAGGTCGAACGACCCCTTGTTGCCGGCCACGGTGGAAAACCGGGTGAAGGTTGGGGTCTTCTCGCCGACGCGCTGGAAGATGTCGGCGCAGCTGAGCTCGGGAATGGCCTCGGTCAGTTCGAAATGGCCATGCACCCCGTATCCGCGGGCGTGCACCACCCGTTCCGGGATGCGCTCGTGGTCGAAATGGAAGATCTTCTCGCGCATCACCTGGTCCTCGAGCAGGACCGGGCCGCGCATGTCTGCCTTCAGCGAATTCTGGTCGTCCGCCACGGGAGCGCCCTGGGCGGTGGTCATCGTCCGGTCCCGGTCCTCGGTCTGCTGCCGCGGGGCGCCGCCCTTGTCGAGGGGTGCATGGTCCATCTGTCGCGTCCTTCCCTGTGATACCGTCGCGCGACGCAGTGCGGGGCGCATATGCCCAGATCCCTGCGTCGGCTCGTAGCACAACGGGCCAGGGGCGCGGGGGTTCCGTTCGTTCCGGCGCGGCGGGAAAATTGTTTGTGGCGGGGGCGGAAACTCTGTTGTAATTTCACCCAATGACCCCTGCGCGCCCTGCAGGGTGGGCACCATGGCTTGGGGGGACTGGATGGCTGATCCGTCGGTCGATGCGCGCCTCGCGGCTCTGGATGGTGTTCCGGGAACCGGCAGCTACGAATGGCGGCTCGCGGACAATCGGGTCGCCTGGTCGGACGGGCTGCTGGCGCTTTTCGGGCTGAGCTCGGCGCCCGAGGGGGAGGACGGGTTCCTGGCCCGCGTCCACCCCGAGGACCGCACCCGGGTCGAGGCCGAGACCTCGTCGGTCCTGGAATCCGGCGCGGCCTATGCGCTGTGCTATCGCATCGTGCGGCCAGACGGGCAGGTGCGGGTGATCCATGACCGCGGCCTCGTCGAGCGGGCGCGGAGCGGCGCGGCGGTTCTCTTCCGGGGCGTCTGTTTCGACACGACGGACGAGAGGCCGGCGCAGCAGGCGGGGCCCGAGCTCTCGGGGGCGCCGCGGGGCGCCTGCGCGACGGACGCGCCCGGCGTCGCCGCGTCCTGGTCGCAGGAGATCCTGAAGATCATCGGGCGCAGCCACGAGCTGGACAGCGCCGCGCTGGCCGCGAGGCTGGGCCGGGTCCATCCCGGGGACCGGGCGCGGATTCGAACCGTGCTGACCGAGGCGATGGGGCGGGTCGGCCTTTTCGACCTGGACTACCGGGTGAGGATGCCCGATGGCGCGCTCGCCGGGATCCGCGAGCGCGGCGCGACGATCGGGCCGGCGGACCCGGTCACCGGCCGGGCGCGGCGGGCGGTCGGCATCTTCATCGACCCGTCGCGGCTGAAGCCCTCGGAGCGGGCGCTCAGATCGCCCGGGGCGCTGCTGGAGGCGCTGTTTCGCAACGCCCCGGTCGGGCTGCTGGCGGTGGACCGCTCCTTCCGCTACGTGCGGGTGAACGAGAAGCTGTCGGAAATCAATGGCCTGCCGATAGAAGCTCATTTCGGCAAGCGGCCCGACCAGCTGCTGCCGGACCTCGAGGGGATCGACGCGCTCTATGCGCTCTGGCAGGAGATCCTCGACACCGGCACGCCGCGGATGGGCGTCGAGATCACCGGCAAGACACCGGCCGGGTCGCGGACGCGGTTCTGGAACGTGCATTTCTTCCCGATCGCCGAGGAGGGCGAGATCGTCGGCATCGCCGGCATCGCCGAGGACGTCACCGACCGCAAGCGCGCGGAGGCCGAGATCCGCAACAACGCGACGCAGCTGCAGCGCATCCTCGACGGCAATGTCGGCTTCATCGGCATCCTGGATACCGAGGGCACCGTGCTCGAGGCGAACCGGACCGCGCTCGAGGCGGCGGGCCTCGAACGCTCCGAGGTGATCGGCACGAGGTTCTGGGACGCCTGGTGGTGGTCCCATGACGCGGCGGTCGTCGCGCGGCTGAAAGACGCGATCCGGCAGGCGGCGACGGGCACGCGCGTGCGCTATGACGAGGCCGTGCGGCTGAAGGACGGGGCGATGATCACCATCGACTTCCTGCTCTCGCCGGTCTTCGACGACGCGGGCCGGGTCACCCACCTGGTCCCGTCCGGCTTCGACGTGACCGACCGCAACCGCGCGCTGGATCACGTGCAGATGCTGATGGAGGAGGTCAACCACCGCTCCAAGAACATGCTGGCGCTGGTGCAGGCGATCGCGCGGCAGACGGTGCGCTCCAGCCCGGAAGAGTTCCTCGCCAAGTTCTCGGACCGGATCGCGGCGCTGGCGCGCGCGCAGGACCTGCTGGTGCGGGGAAACTGGAACAGCGTCGATCTGCGCCAGCTGATCCGCGCGCAGCTCCAGCATTTCGGGGATGACATGGACAGCCGCATCGGCCTGTCGGGCCTGGCGGTCACGCTCACCGCCCAGGCGGCGCAGAGCCTGTCGCTGGTGCTGCACGAGCTGGCAACGAATGCCGGCAAATACGGCGCGCTGTCGCGCGCGGCGGGCCGGGTCGAGATCGCCTGGGACGTGGACCGTTCCGGCGCCGACCCCGCCCTCTCGCTGAGCTGGACGGAAAGCGGCGGGCCGCCCGTCGAGCCGCCCGCCAGCACCGGCTTCGGCTCGACCCTGATGACGACGATGATCCGCTCGGTCTTCGGCACCGACGCGCAGATGACCTATGCCCGCGACGGCTTCGAGTGGCGCCTCGAGAACGGCCGCGGCGGTATCGCGACGGAGAACGACGCGTGACGCCGACGGACGTGTTTTCGAGGAACGGGGTTTTTTGGATAGGATCTCAAAGTCGGAGACAGCGCAGCTGCGCCGGGCAATTTCAACCGTCCCCGCGTCGTGCCGAGAGCCGGGCAGTCAAGTCCTGCAGCAAGGCCGCCAGTTTGCCCGTTGAGACCGGTTTGCTCAGCAATAGGCAGTCGCGAAAACCTGACCGCAACTCCCTGGCTGTGTAGCCGGTGAGAAAGGCGAAGGGGATACCCTTCTTCGATAGCGCATCAGCGACGGGATAGGAGGTTTCGCCGCCCAGATTGAGATCGAGCAGGCCGGCGTCGACCCGCTGCGAAGCGATCAGGTCCAGGGCCTTGCCGACACTGGGGGCCGGGCCGACCACGGCATAGCCCGCTTCGCCGATCTGCTCGGCGAGATCGTAGGCGAGCATCCATTCATCCTCGACGACCAGTATCTCGAAAGGGTCGCGGGACGACATGGCTCGGCTCTCCTATGGCTTCAATCGGAACGTCATGCTCACATGCAGACCCTCAGGGTCGAAGTCCGCATCGATCTGGCCATCGAGCTGATGCTCGATCTGGCCCTTGATCAGAACGATCCCGAAGCCGGTTTGTTCCGGCGGTTCAACCGCCGGGCCGCCGATTTCGCGCCATTGCAGCGCGATCTCGCCGTCGTCACGCTGCCAGGTCACGCGGACCTGACCCGAACCATTGGAGAGTGCGCCGTATTTGGCGGCGTTGGTGGCGAGCTCGTGCATGATCATGCCGATCGCGGTCGCCTGGCCCGAGGTCAGATCGACCCTGGGCCCGCTCAGCGAGACCCGGTCGTCGTCGAAGGCCTCGAGTTCGGCGGTGACGATGTCGCGCAGAGACACACGGGTCCAGGCACTGTCGGACAAGAGCTCGTAGCTGCGGGCCATCGCATGCAGCCGTCCGATCAGCGCCTCCCTGGCCGCCGCGTCCGGGCCGGTCTTGCGCAGGGTCATCTTGACGAGGCTGATCGCCACGGTGAGCATGTTCTTGACGCGATGGTTGAGCTCGGCGATCAGCAGGCCCTGGCGCTCCTCGGCCTCGGCCAGGCCGGTGACATCGATGAAGGTGACGATCGCGCCGCTGATCTCCTCCTGCGCGCTCAGGTAGGGATTGACGCGCGCCAGGTAGTGGGCCTCGCCATCGGTGCAGGTCAGCCGCTGTTCATGAACATCGCCGGTCCGGACCACCTCGGCGATGGTTTGCGGCAGCGCGGGATAATCGCGCAGGCTGGCCAGTTCGGTGAGCGGCCGGCCGATATCGCCGCTGCGCACGTCGAACAGCGTGCCAGCCGCGGGCGTGAAGCTGCGGATGACCAGATCCGCGTCCAGGAACATCGTCGCGATCTGGGTGGCCTCGAAGAAGTTCCGCAGATCGGTATTGGCGGCAGCGAGCTGCGCGATCTTCTCCTGAAGCTCGAGGTTGATGGTGTTCATCTCCCGGTTCAAGGACTGCATTTCCTCTTTCGATCCGTTCATGGCCAAGAAATACAGTCCCGAAATGGCGAACGCTATCGTCTTTGCCGCGTTCAGGAGCAGCTTCACAACTCATCGCAACCACCAACCGGCGTCCGATCCCCCTCGGTGTGCCAGATCTGCCAAGGCGCGGTTCTCTCCGCGAATACCTTGTAAAGCAAAAACTATGTCAAACGGGACGCCCCGGCAGATCTGACATGACAATCTTAGGGTTCGCGAGCGGAAGTCGCTTTAAAGTGCTTTTATTTCGTGGCCGCCGCTGCGCCTGATGGGGATGCCGGCGCTGGCGGTTCCACCGGCTCGCCAGCAGAGGCCGTGCGGGGCGCCGGCGCGCCACATGCAAGCGGGACGTAGCCGGTAATGGCCCTCATGTCCTTCAGACGGCGCAGGACGATCCGCGGGCCGCGCCGCTCGATATGACCGCTCTCGGAGAGATCGCAGAGGATCTTGCTGACCGAAACGTTGGTCAGCCCGGTCAGATCTCCGATTTCCGCCTGGCTCAGCGGGAGGTCGAGCACCGGGGCGTCGCCGGTCGGGCCGCCCGGCTGCATCTCGTGCAAGAGCAGCATCAAGGTCATGATGCGGCAACGCGCGTTCTGGCGCCCGGTGGCCATCAGCATGCGGCTCAGGACCTGCTGGTTGCGCGCGAGGCCCTGAAGCATGCACTCGGACAGCCGCGGCAGGGTGCCATCGCATTTGCGCAACGCGGTCTTGGGAACGGCGAGCAGCTCGCAGTCCACCACCGTGCGCAAGGAATGCGTCGCGGTATCCGAATGCAGGTCCGAAAGCCCGATCAGATCGCCCGCGCGATGCAGCAACGTGATCTGGCGTCCACCATCGGGCAAGTCGTGGTAGCAATAGAGAAGCCCCCGGGTCACGTAGTGGAGATGGCGGACCCGGTCCGCCTCGTGATAGACGTCCTGACGCGCAGGAATGCGCCGCGGGTGGCCGTTCAGGCTCCGCAGCTCGTCGACCAATGTCGCAGGCCCTGGCACACGGCTGACACCAGACCGACAGCGGGTTCGCTGGTCCATGTTTCCACTTCGCATTGTCGTGCTGATATTCTCATCAATGCGCGAAGCCGCGACGAGGTTCCCGTTGCCATGCCGTCTTTGCGCGAGACCGCGAAACGGGCTTGGAGGATCGTCGCCCTTTCTCGGTGGATCGAACCGATCGCGAAGAGCGCCAGCGGCGCGTCAGGGGCAGGGCGCTTGTTCGGGGTGCCTATCGCGGCTCCGTGAAAACGCCATCAGAGCCGATTTCGGCACGCGAGAAGACCCGGAAGCAGTTCCCCGATCGCTGGTCCGACAGCCGCCCAGCTCTGCTGTGGGACCGGATCAGCGAAAGGGCCCACGCGCGATGCGGAGCCATTCCGACTTATAGGACTCGGGCGGCCGGAAACTGTCGCCCGCTTTCCGTTCCAGGCCGTCATCGCCCCTGAAGTTTTGCACGCATCGGCGTGCCGTGAACCAGCCACGGTTGATAGAGAATCCTGGCGAGATCGGGCAGTTGAGGACGGTCGTCCCGCCGGCGGTCTCGCTTCTTCTGGGTGGCGCCGCCCGAGGCTTCCGCCTCTTCGGCATTATCCGCTTGCTGTGCCGAGCCCTTCGGTTGCGACGGCTGATGGACTCCCCATCCGGATCGCCGGGGCAGTCCGGACGACCTTGCTGGCGCACCTCTACGGCACAAGGATCGCCCTGTCCGTGCCCGGCACCGCGAGACGCCTCATCTGTTCGCCATTTTCTGCCTAACCTGCGGGCTCAGGCGGGCTGTGCGGGGCGCGCCGCCGGGCGCGCGGAACTCCCCACCGGGCGCGCGGGGCGGCGGAACAGGCGGCGGAAGAGACCGGCGATCACGCGGGCGCGCTCGCGGCGGGCGTGCAGCAGGATGGCGTCGATATCCGGCGGCGTCGGCATTTTGTAATCCTGGGTCATTTTCTGTCCTTCGGGAAAACCATGTCTGAAAGGAAGATAGCCGCAGTGCAGCATTCTCGCCAATCAATCCCGCCATGCGTCCCGCGAAGGGATCCCCGGGCGGAGGTTCGGCGGGGCCGCGGGCCGGGCTGGCCGGAACAGAAATTGACAGCCGCCGAGGCGCCGCGGTTTTCGGCATCGCGGGGCCTCGGCGCCGCAGTCCAAGAGTTCTCGGCCCTGTCCGGAGGTCGCCGCACAAGGCGCGGCACGGCAAATCCGAAAAGCGAACCCAGGCGCAATTTCCGCAGATCCCACCCGACCGGAGGCGGACGACTGGGCCAGAGGTGGCACGCTCGCCGCGGGAAGTTCGAACTTCCCGCCATTCCGCCCCTGATGGCGGAAAACCAGACGAGATTAGGGCGAAAAAACAAACACCTGCCGACCTCGCGGTCGGCAGGCGGGCAGGGCACGTGTCCTACAGTGCGGAATGGCTCCGCGCGATGCGCGGCCCCTTTCCGGATTGCCGGGGGGTGCAATCCGTTGTGGCGGCTCAGGTCTTGCTGTCAGCCTTGTCGGCGTTTGCGCTGTCGCGTTCCGACCCGGATTTTTTCACGCGAAGGTTGTTCTGCACATGCTGAACCCCGGAGACGGAATCGGCGCAATCCTCGGCGCACCGCTTCGCGCGCTTCGAGTCCACCTCGCCGGACAGCGTGACCTCGCGGTTGGATACCGAAACTTCGATATCGCTGGCATCGACATCCGGATCGTCCGAGAGACGGTCGTTGACGTCCTCGGCGATGCGCTCGTCTGACCGCTGGTAGTTCTTCGGTCCGCGTCCGCGATGGGATTGATCCTGGCCGCGGCCCTCGTCGCCCCAGAGACCGGAGCCCGACGCGCCTGGCCCGCCATAGCCGCCGCTGCGGTAATCGCCGCGGGAACTGCCCTGCGCGCCCTGGGATCCGCCCTGAAAACCGCCGCGGAAATCGCCCCGGTAGCCGCTCTGCCGGTGGTTGACGTCGAACTCGGACCGGAACCGGCCGTAATCGCCCTCATAGCCGCTGCCGTAATCGCCGCCTTGAGCGCTACTCCGGCCCCGCGCATCCGGGGACGCGCCGTAGCGGCCATCGTCGCCCGCGCGGTATCCGCCTTGCCCGTAACCGCGGCTATAAGCGCGGTCGGCGCCGGAGCGGCGCTGGTCCTGCCAGCGGCCCGCATCGTCGTCCTCCCGATTGCCGAAATTTTCGCGCCGAGACCCGCTCGGGTCACCATAGCCGCGCGAGAGATTGTCGTCGCGGCCTGCGCGGCCGGAGTCCTCGTCCCAGTCGCGACCATGATCGCGCCGCTGATCCGTGGACCCGCCCTGCCGGTCCCTAATCGCGGAGCGGCTCTCCGGCCGGCCCATCTCGCGATCACCGTCGCGCGCGCGCTCATGCTGGTATGTCTGGTTGGCCATGTCATATTCCTCCATTCCTTTGGTGCCACAGTCGGCAGAATCGCTTGATCCTGCGTGACGCTGCAAAGGCTCGCCCGATTTGACCTGGCGGGCATTAAAGGGCTTTAACCTCGCGGCGGTCGGCTGCGCGTTGCAGTTCTACGCCTGCGCGCCGGGACGACGGCGCGGCGATCTCCGTTAGACCGCAGGGAACCCGACGGCGGCGAGGATCGTTCTTCCGGCTGCGATAGACGCCAGGTTCGCCGCCCGTTCAGCAAGGAAGAACGCCCGATGACCCACCCGCACCGTTCGGTTGGCCGACGAGCAACCGCCGCCCTGCTTTCCGTGACCATGGGCCTCGGGCTCGCCTCCTGCAGGATACCTGCCGACCCGGACGGGACGACGGAAAAGGTCAGCGGGGGATCGCTTGCGGTGGGCGCCCTGATGCGGCCGCTGGACGGCGCCGACGCAGAGGCGGTCCGGCGCATCGCCGCGGCCCTGAATGCCGAGCTCAGGCTGGTCGAGGGCGACCCCCACAGCCTCTTTGCCATGCTGGAGCGCGGGGAGATCGACCTCGTTGCCGGGCGTCTGCCGGCCGACACGCCCTTCGCCGCCGAGGTCGGCTTGAGCAAGGCGATCGGGAAACTGGAGGGTCACGAGAAGAAAAAAGACCGCGTCCTGGCGCTTCGCAGGGGCGAGAACCGGTTTCTCGGGCGCGTCAACGCCGCGGTTCGGGGAATGGCGGAATGAGCCGCGCGCTGCCGCCCCACATCGACGCCCAGCTCGCACGGGCCGCGCGGCTGGAAGGGTGGTCGCTGTTCTGGCTCGTCAGCATCGTGGGGGTGATGTTCCTTGCCATGGGGTCGAGCCAGGCGATGAAGTCCGCGTGGATCGAGGATACGCTCAGCCTGTTGCCGCCGATCCTGTTTCTCCTTGCGCGCAGGTTCGAGCAGAAACCCCCGACCGACGCCTTTCCCTTCGGCTTCTATCGCCTGGGCTCGCTCGCCTTCTTCCTCGCATCGAGTGCGCTGGCGGGCATGGGGGGCTTTTTGATCTACGAGGCGATCCACACCATCCTCCTGCAGGAGCATCCGACGATCGGGACGGTCTCGCTGCTGGGACGGGACGTGTGGCTCGGCTGGGTGATGATCGCGGCACTGGTCTATTCCGTGATCCCGCCGGTTATCCTCGGTCACATGAAGAAACCGCTGGCGCGCGAGACGATGGACAAGGTCCTCTTCACCGACGCCAGGATGAACGCCGCCGACTGGAAAACCGGGCTGGCCGGCATCGCGGGGATTGTCGGCATCGGCTTCGGCCTCTGGTGGGCCGATGCGGCGGCGGCGGGCTTCATCGCCCTCGACATCCTCTGGGACGGTCTTCGCAACATGCGCATCTCCGTGGCGGAATTGCTGGACGGGGCACCGCGCAAGCTGGAGTCTGCCGAGATCCATCCCATCGCGACCGCCTTGTCGCAGCAGCTCGGGCAGCATTTCCCGGACCATGACGTCGAGGTGCGCGAGACCGGGCGGTTCGTGCGCGCCAATATCGTTCCGCGGCAAGGCGCGCAGGCCGGCGCGGACGCCCTCCGCCAGCGTCTGCCCGAGGACCAGGCGTGGCGGGTTCTCGCGATCGGCAGGCTGCTGAGCGAGCTTCCGGAGCGCCCCGAGCGTCCTTCCGATCCTCGTGACGGCTCATCCGGATGAAACCAGGGCCGGGACCGAAAGACCCGGTCCCGGGCGGTCCGGAGGCGGGGCTCACGCGTCCTGGGACGCCGCGGTTCGAGACTTTTCCGCCAGGTCGCTCATGTATTCGTCCGAGCGGTAGATCTCCGCCAGGGCCTCATCGAGCTTGCGCGCGGCATCGCGCTTTCCCAAAGCCTCGGCGAAGGCCTTGGCTGTGCCGAAGCCGGCGATGCCATAGTGACACATCCGCTGATACTGGGCGATGATCGCGAGATCCTGCAAGGCGTCGTCCAGATTGGAGTCCAGAGCGTGCTTCTTGGCCTCTTTCACGAGGCCCTCCATGCCCTTGCAATGCTCCTTGGAAGACTCTCCGCCGGCCTCCTCGATCAGCGATCGCAGCAGATCGGTGTGCTGCTCGATGCCATCGGCCGACCGGCGCAACCTGTCGCCGAGCGATGTGTCCTTGGCCCGGCCGGCCATGGTCGAAACCACCGATTTCATCTGGTCATTCGCCGACCACAGGTCCTGCAGTTCCTCGATGTAGAGGTCCTTGAGGGTCGTCATGATGTCGTCTCCTTTTTCGCTCCTGAGTTGGGTTGCAATGCGGTGCCCGGAAAAGGCACGTCGTTGCTCGGTGAAAACGCGCTGCCCGGTGGCGCGCTTTGTCTCTGGATCGGCGGTCCGATGTCGAACCGGGTGGTGATGTCGAGAGGCGAGGGCGCCAGATGAATGGCCGCTGGCACGGTCGGGTCTGGCGATCCCAGGTGGACGAGCTCCGGATCCGCCAACACGCGGCTCAGCCGCGCGATCTCGCCCGGCAGATCGGAGGCGCGCAGCCGCCGCTCGGCCGGCACCTCGGGCGGCCAGGCCGGAAGCGCGCCCGCGCGCAGGGCCTCGAGAAGCAGGTCGACCGGCAGGAAGGCATCGTCCACCGGGCTGTCGGGATCCGCCAGCCGCATGCTGAGCGCATCGGCCATGCCGCCTGGCGCCCGTCCCACCAGCCGGCACGAGACCCGCGCCAGCACGTCGTCGGCATGGCGCACGGCCCGTCCGGACTGCTTGAGCCTGCGGATGATGTCTCGGTCCTCGCCGCAGCGCAGATCCGCAAACCCTCCGATGGCGCGATAGTCGCGGGCCCGGAACCCCAGGCTCGCCCCCGACGCCTCGCCATGATGAAGTCCGGGGTTAGCAGGCTCGGGCGCGAAACGGTGATAAAAGCGAAGCACGAGATCGCGGTATTGCGCTTCAAGAAGGCCCGCCTCGGCCGGCAGCGCGTCGAGCAGATGTTGTTCGCTCTCGATCGGACCGATCCGCCCGCACACGGCCGCGACCTCCCCCAGATGTGAAATGCTGCGCGCGATCCAGTCCGGGGCGACCTGGCTGTCGGCATCGGTGGTCAGCAGGTATGCCAGGCCGGGCAGCGTGCGCATGGCAAAGGCACACCCGATCCGCCGCGCGCTGCCGACGCCCCGATCCGGCGGCAGCTGGCAGTCGATGACCGACAGCGACAGGCGCTGACGGCCTGCGCTCGCGCGCGCCCGTGATGCCGTGTCATCGGTGCAGTTGTTGGCGACGAGGATGACGTGAGCGCCCGTGGCTCCTGCGCTTTGGGCGAGCGCGCGAAGGCAGGCGTCGATCCTGTCGGACTCGTTTCGCGCCGGGATCACCACCGCCACGGCGGCGGGCGCGAGGGTCTCAGGCGTCATCACCGGCCTCCGCGAGGGATCGCGCGATGCAGTAGTCCTTCGTGCGCGCGATGGTTTCGAACCGGCGTTCGGGCAACGCCCCGGCGAAGGCCTCGAACGCCTGCGCGCCGGTCAGGGCCTGCTCGGTCGGTCCCAGGTAGCAGACGCACACGATCTCGGCCCGGGGCCAGCGCCGATGGATCCGGCGCGCCAGGTCGCGGATGGCGTCACTTTCGAAGAAGTAGAGAACCTCCGACAGGATCAGCAGATCGAAGGAGCCCGCCGGCAGGTCTTCGGGCAGAACGCCGGTCAGGAAGGTTGCTGCAGGCACCGCGCGCCGCGCTTCGGCAACGGCGATCTCGACCGCATCCACGCCGACATAGCGATCGCAAAGCGGCGCGACATGGCGGGCAAGCTCGCCATTCCCGCAGCCAAGTTCGAGACAGGCGGCATAGCGCGGACGCGCCAGGGCATCGCGGGTCGCCGCGAATTTCGCCTGCTCGTAGGCGCTTTCGCGGAAGTTCCACGGATCCACGGAGCCGGCGTAGAGGCGCTGGAGATCTTCAAGATCGGCCGGGCTCATCGGGGCACCTCGCGGAACAGCTCGTCCTCGTCGACAAAGAAGCGCACGAAATCCGGGGCGAGCGTGAAGCCGGTCGGATCGTCGGTGACCACCCGTCCGAGCTGGCTGCCATGCGCCCCGATCGCCATCGCTTTCCGGTTGCGCGAGGGCGCGCTGGGGAACCGGATCCAGGGATCCCCTGGGTCGGACCGCATTTTCCGATCGTCCCACCGCGACCACACGGGGTAATGGAACAAGCGCAACGCCGGGTCCGCGCGCCATACCCGGTCGACAAGGCGGGTCGTTGCCCGATGATCTTCATGATGATCCTCGGGGGAGGGGGTGAAGACATGTCGCGCGCCGATGCAAGCGGCCGTTTCGGCCAGCCTTTCGGCGACATCCTGCAGCCGGGGTTCGTCAAGCAGGCACAGGGCCGAATCCGGAAGTCCGAACCAGGAAAGATCGGACGGTTGGCCGCCAAGATGCTTCAGCGCCAGCAGCAATTCCCCACGCCGCACCCGGGCAAGCCTATCCGCCGGCCATTGCCGGGATCGCGGATGGGATGCCGCGCCGTCGGTCATGCAGATCACACGCGCGCCGTCGCCCGCGAACGCCGCCGCCAAGAGCCCGCCGCAGCCGAGGCTTTCGTCGTCGGGATGCGGCGCGACCACCAGGATCGGGCGGCCGCCGGTCAACTCGGCAAGCTCGGCCCGACGGGAGGTCGGCGAAGCCGAGACGGTAGAGGTTTGCCCTGTCATCGGAGCCATCCCGAAAGCGGGCGCGTCCCGTTCAGCAACTCGCGCCCCGCACGCTGCAAAAGTGCGTCCCGGGCGGCCTGGCGCAGATAGATCGCAAGATCGCGCGCGATCCGTCCGGTGTCGCTGCGCGCGTCGAAATGGACCAGGCCGATGGATTGCTCGACTGCCGCGATCGCGCTCTGCGCGCAGCGCTCGGTCTGCAGGCGCGTGCCCGCCGACAGTGCCACGATCGCTTCCGATGGCTCCGGCTGGCCGTTGCCCCGGACCATGCGTGCGGCGCGCAGAACCAGTTCCCAGGCCGCGAGCGTGTCCAGCGACGCCGTGGTCAGCCGCGCGATCTGGGCCTCGGCCTCGAAACGGCCGCGTCGCTCCAGATCGGCGGCGGCGGCCTGCAAAAGCCCGATCGTCGCCCCGGCCTGGATCGCGGCGATCCGCCAGACACCCCCGATGAAATGCGGCTCCTTGAAATAGACGCCCGGCGGTCCGATCCACTCGGCGACCCGCGCGCCGTCGAAATCGTAATCGCCGGAGCGCGTCGCTCGCATCCCGAGCATTTTCCAGGTCGACGGATCCTGCCGCGACGCATCGCCCACGTCGACGAGCGCAAGGCGGATGCTCTCGCCGCTGCCCACGGAAATCAGGGCATGGCTGACATCCCCCAGCCCCGAGGCCCGGCTCTTGGCCCCGACCAGGGTGCCGTCTTCGGCGGGGCACTGCACCGGGCGTTCGCTGTCCGCGCCCCAGACGCCCAGCAGGGTGCCCGCAGCGATCCCCGACCGGACGCGGGAGAATTGCCGCGCCGTTCCGTAGAGTTCGACCAGCCGCACCGCGTTGACATGGCCCTCCAGCAAACGCGCCGCCGACAGGTTCACCGTGGCGACGAGCGCCAGCACCCGGGCGATGTGCGCGGGGGTGGCCTCGGCGAGCGTCTGGAGGATGCGGGCCTCGCGCAGAAGCGCGACGGAAGCGCCGGCACCGGTGCGGCCGTCATCCTCCGCCCAGGCGCTGCGCTCCAGGGCCGGCAGGATTTCCATCACCGGCGCCAGGTCGGCGTCGCGCCCGCCGGCATTGGCGGCGGCTCCGACCGCGAGCGATGGAAACATCTCGAGTGGCGTCATGCGTCGATCTCCATGGGGCTTTGCGCGAGTAATCGATCGAGATGGTCGCGCCATCGGTCTGTCACGGACGAAAGACGAAACTCCGGGCGCCCGGAGATCTGGGGCGCAGAGGCGCGCCATCTGCGGATCGCCGACAGCACGGCGCCGGGATCGGCCGCATCGACCAGTTGATCGGGCGACGAGACGACCTCGTCGTTGGCGCCCAGCCCGCGATGCACCAGCGCCGGGGTTCCGACCGCGTTGGCCTCGGCGATCACCAGGCCGAAGGTTTCCGCGAACCGGGTCTGGGGGTAGAAGAGGCAGAGGGACTTGCGCATCTGCCGGATGGTTTCGCGATGCGGCAGGGTGCCGAGGAACCTGGCCCCCTGCGGCGGCGGACCGCAGTCCCAGGCCAGGTATCCCGGATCCGCAATCTCGAGCCTGAGGCTGGGGATTTCCGCCCGAACGCTGGCGAAGGTCGAGAACACCTCGCGCAGACCCTTGTGCGGCGAGCTGGCGAAGACCAGAAGATCGGGGTCGCGCCGGGTCTCGTCGGGCGCAAGATCCTCCGCCAACGGGTTGTAGATGCTCTCGATCACCGGCACCGCATCTCCGGCCAGAAACCGCCGCAACGCCGAGGCGTGCGATTTCGACACGCAGAGCACGCCGATGCCGTGGCGATGCAGCGCCCGGCCCATCGGCCGGTTGTGCCGCCCGGGATGAACATGGAGCCAGAGGCAGACCGGCACATCGCGATGGCGCCGGCGCAGTCGGCAGGCGAGTTTCCACGAGTTGATGACGACAAGCCCGTCCAGCATGCCGACCGCGTCCGCCTGATCGAGCGGCCGATAGACGACGCTGCCCGCGCGGCGCACCTCGCTCCGCCGGTTCTGGAAGAGGGTGAACCGGAACTCATGGCGCAAGGCCTGGACGATGCGCAGCACGGTGGCCTCGGTGCCGCCGAGACCGCGGTCGCCCGGATCGCCGCTTTCATACGGCCTCGGGCAGCACGGATCGACGATACCGATTAGCCGGCGGTTCAGCAGCGAGCGCGACAGTTGGTTCATCACGCCAGTCCCCCGCCCGCCAGTCGCGGCGCGGGCATTGCGCTGAAATCGCTCATGCACTCTGCCAGCCGCGCCCGCGTCGCATCTGTCATCGGCATCTCGCGCAGCGCGAGGCGGGCGGGCGCACTGGCGAAGGCGACGGACAGGTCCGGCAGATCGACCGGGACGGGCGCGACGCGACCCTGTTCGCGCCACTGCCGCACCTTGTCCCAGACAGCGCGCCGGTCGGCCTTGCGGCGCGCGCTGGCATAGTCGGAGGCGGCGGATTGCGTGAGGCTGTCCGGCGTCTCGATCTTCGTCATCAGAATCTCGGGAATGACCCAGACGATCTCGCCGTTCAGAACGAGACGATTGCGGAACTCGCGATCTTCCTCGATACAGGGCGCGAACCCGCCGTGCCGGGCGAAGACCTCGTGAGTGAAGAGGCCCGAGTTAACATGCGTCCAGTCGCCGGGGACGCTGGCGCTCATCTGCAGATTGGGAAAGATGTCGTCGACCAGCGACAGCGTGCGCCGGATCTCGACGCGCCGCCCGTCCGGCAGGATCAGCGCGTGATGGGTCAACACCGCCCCGACGGACAGCCGCTGCCCGGGGCGATAGCCCAGCATCTCCCAGTTCAGACACGCATCCGCCTCGACGTCGTCCCGGGTCATGACCGCAACCTGGCGCAGGATCTTGTCGCGCTCGGGGATGTCGTCGGAATCGTGAAAACTCACCGCCTGCCCATCCGTGAGCAGGAGCCCGGCATTCTTCGCCCCGGCGGTGCCGAGATTGCGGGCGAGCCGGACATAGGAAAATCGCGGGTGCCGGAAATAGGGGCGCAGAACCTCCTCGGTCGCGTCCGTGGATTCGTCGTCGATGACGCTCACCAGGCAGTCCCGGTAACTTTGCGCCAGTGCCGCCTCGACGGCGCGCTCGACCAGGTGGGCGCGATTGAAGGTCGGAATGATGATGTCGACCGAAAACCCGGCAATCGGCGCGCTCATCGGATCGCCTCCGGCGCCGATCGCAGGACGCTGAGCTGGTAGCGGCCGAGGTCGCGGGCGGTGAAAAGCGATGCAGGAAGCGGAAGGAGCAGCACGAGCGCGCCCAGCACTGCCGGCGGACCGGCGGCAAAGGCGAGCGGCAGCACCAGAAGACCGAACGCGAAACAAACCATCTGGTCGACAGGCAAGGGCAGCGCGCGGCGCCGATGCACCGCTTTCGATGTCACCGCGAAACCTTGGCTGCGGGAAAACAGGGCATCGATCGTGGCGCGGGCCGCCGATGGCGCCAGTGCCAGCCGGCACGCCATGGCCGGCACGGCGATGCCCGGCATGGCCAGCGACCCCTTGTGGAGGCTGACGCGGGCGAGGTTCTCGATCAGGCTGACGAAGAGGCTGATGCCGCAGAGCGCCAGCAGGGCCGGGTGCGCCTCGCGCGACAGGAGCGATCCGATCAGCAGACCGGCGGGGATCAGCGAGAGGTTGAGCCAGGCCGCCAATTGCGACCCGATCGCGATCCGGCGGCTGGCGCTCAGCCCGCCACGCCCCGAGACAAGGCCGCCACCATGCAGCAGCAGGGTGCGCAGGTTGCCGCTTGCCCAGCGGTAGCGCTGGCGCTCCAGGTCGCGCAGGCTCAACGGCAGCATTCCGCGCCCGACGACGCGGTCGACATAGCGGCCCGTGAAGCCGCGCGCGCAGAGCCGCACGCCCAGTTCGGCATCCTCGGTGGCGGTGCTGCCGGACCAGCCGCCCGCGGCCTCGATCGCTGCCTTCGCGACGACGCTGAGCGTGCCGGTAAGCAGGACCGCCTTCGCGCCGTCCGCCTGCCGCGCATCGAAGCTGAAATATTCCTCGAGCTCTCGCTCCACCCCCCGGCCGGCGCTGTCTTCGGCGACATAGGCTTGCGGGAACTGGAGGTAGTCGGCACCCGTCGCCGCCAGGGCATCGGCGGCGATGCGCAGAAAGTCCCGGCACACCCGGTAATCGGCGTCGACGGTGACCACATGCGTGGCGTCCGGGCGGCTGCGGCGCAGCGCGATGTTCAGGGCACCGGCCTTGGCGCCCCTGACATTCATGCGATGGAAAAAGCGGAAGGGCCGTCCGGTGCTGGCGCAATAGCGCTCGACCGGACGCCAGAGCGCCGGATCGGAGGTGTTGTTGTCGATCACGATCACCTCGAAATCCGGCACCGGCCAGGTCTGCCGGCGCAGGCTGTCGAGCGTCGCGATCACGATCTCGGGCGGCTCGCTGTGGATCGCCACGTGGACCGAGAAGACCGGAGCGATGGTCAT
Source organism: Sedimentitalea sp. (assembly GCA_020441165.1). Taxonomy (GTDB): domain Bacteria; phylum Pseudomonadota; class Alphaproteobacteria; order Rhodobacterales; family Rhodobacteraceae; genus JAGRMU01. The sequence continues at coordinate 8,444 of JAGRMU010000324.1, read as the reverse complement.
GCCGCGGCCGGGGCAGGCGCGCGGCGGCAACACCTGAGCGCAGAGCCGTGTCGCGCTCATCACGCCCTGGGCGCTCAGCACCAGCCCGGCGAGGGCGAGCGACAGCGACGGGCTCGCGACCGGGAGGGCGATGCCCAGACCGAAGATCACGGATGACGGTTTCACGAAAAACTCCACACTGATGAACCGGCGCCCGAGGGCCTGCACCCCTGGCACCGCGTCGCCGGCCCGCGTGAGCGCGGACCGGCGCAGGTCTTCACGACGTGAGCTTGCGGGTCACGCCACGTTCGGGTCGTCACCGGCTATGCGGACGCGCAGGTTGTTCTGGACGTGATCGACGCCGGACACGCGGTCGGCGCAATCCTCGGCCCGGCGTTTCGCGAACCGCGAGTCGACCATTCCGGACAGCGTCACCTCGCGGTCCGTCACGGTCACCTCGATGCCCGAGGCGTCGAGCTCCGGATCGTCGGTCAGCGCGTCGTTCACGTCTTCCGCGATCCGCGCGTCCGAGCGGGCGTAGTTCCTGGGACCGCGTCCGCGGTGGTCCATCTGCCGGCGGCGCTCCGCCTCGTCATCGCCGAACCAGGACTGAACCTCGTCCGCGGCCTTTTCGAAAAACCCGCGATCCTCGCCATAGGCGCCGTCGCGGTCGATATCGTGGTCGCGCCGACCGCGGAACGGATAGGGCGAGCGCTTCGAATCGAGCCCGCCATAGCCGACGCCGTGATGGACAAGCGCCCGCGGATCCTCGTCCCGCCAGTATCCATTCCCTTCGGCGCGATCCCGGCCGGTGGTGGGGTAAGCGCCCGGCGCACCTGGTTCATCCTGCCATCCCTGGGGACGGTCCGCACGATCGCGGGCGTCGGGACCGGGCCGATATGGTCTCTCGCGCCAGTGGTCCGCCTCGCGATCCCGGTCCGCTTGCCGATGACGGTAAGAGCGTTCGTCCTGCATCTGATGTCCTCCGGTTTGTCTGTCCAATGCCGCAGCGTCCGCGGCCTCTCGGGAAACTCCCTGGCGGTCACAGTTCCACGCGGCGGAGGGGCGCGCATTAAACTGGCTTAAACCGCATCGCGGCCGCGCCGGGCGCAAGCCGGCTGGTCCGCGGGACACGCGGAGGCCCGCGTCAACCGGAACCAGGAGCGCCGTTGGGCTGTTGTCTCACGAAAGACGCAGGACGCTGCCCACCCTGCGTGCAGTCGCTGTCACGGAAGGACCACCGGTTGTCTTGATGGTCGAGTTTCCCGAATTCATCTTGCGGACACTGGTCGCCGCGATCTGCGGCCTGGTGGTCGGCCTCGACCGCGAGATCAAGAACAAGCCTCTGGGCGCGCGGGCCTATATTCTGGTGGCCCTGGGATCGGCCGCCCTGATGGTCGTGACACTCAACTTCTCGCTCAGCTCCATGGCGAGCGACAAGGATCTGACGATGGATCCGACGCGCCTGATCCAGGGCATCGTCGGCGGCATCGGGTTCCTCGGCGCGGGCGCGATCATGACCCGCGACCAGACCGGGCGGCTGCGCGGGGTTGGCAGCGGTGCGGCCATCTGGGGCGCTGGGGCGATAGGGGTGGCTTGCGGACTGGGGTATTTCAAGGAAGCCGCCTTCGTCGCCGCGACCATCTTCGCCATCCTCAACCTGCACGACTGGTTCCTGCACATCGCGGACAGGCACACCACGAATGGCACCGATGATGACACGGATTGACCGCGCCGACGCACTCAGACGCGTCGGACGCGCGATTAGCGCCGGCTGGCATCCTCGCCGTCGCCACCCCGACCGCGCGGTTGCGCCCTCGCCATCGGGTCGCGGAACGCATGTGCCTGCGAGACAGCCGACGGGACCCGGACTGAAACGAAGGAGTCGCCCCTGTTTTGGATGACGCAGGCTTCTTCACCCTCGACGCCCGGCACCTCACGCTCGCGCTCGTCGGCCTGATCGTGATCCTGTCGCGTTGGCTTCCCAGGCTTGTTTCGAACCACGAGCCCGCAGCGGCTCCCCTCATGCTGATGCTCGGGGCCGGGGCGTCGTTGCTGGTTCCCGACCTGTCGCTGTTGCCCGATCCACGGGACTTCCCGCGCCCCTGGGAGACCTTGAGCGAGCTCGCCATCATCGTCGCCCTGTTCGGCGCGGGGATGCGCATCGACCGCCTTCGGCCGTGGAAACGCTGGTTGCCGACAGTGAGACTGCTGGCGGTCGCGATGCCGCTGACGATTTTCGCCGTGGCGACGATGGGTCTGCTGCTGGGAGGGCTGACGCTCGCCGGGGCCATCCTTCTGGGTGCCGTTCTGGCCCCGACCGACCCGGTCCTGGCGGCGGACGTGCAGGTGGGCCCGCCGCACGAAGGCCGCGAGCACCCGGTTCGGTTCACGCTCACGACCGAGGCGGCGTTGAACGACGGTCTGGCGTTTCCATTCGTCTATCTGGGGCTGATCATCGCCGCGGACGGGTTTTCGACCGGCGACCTGGTGCTGGAGTGGCTGGCCAGGGACGTCGTCTATCGTATCGCGGCCGGCGCCTTCATGGGCTGGGCCGGCGGACGAGCCCTGGGCTTCGTCCTCTTCAGAGTCCCAAAGGGCGCGATCCTGGCGGAAACCGGCTCCGGCGTCATCGCCTTTGCCGGCGTGCTGCTGTGTTATGGCTCGACCGAACTGGTCGAGGGCTATGGTTTCATCGCCGTGGCGGTTCTCGGCCTGACCCTGCGGCGCATCGAGGAAGAGCACCATTTCCACCGGCGCCTCCACGATTCCTCGGAGGCGGTCGAGCATGCGCTGACGGCAATCCTGCTTGTCGCCCTGGGCACCGCGCTGCCGTCGCTTCTCGCCGACATGGGCTGGGACCACGTCCTCATCGCCTTGGCCCTGATTGCCGTGATCCGGCCCTTGTCGGGATGGATTTCGTTGATCGGAACCGATCTCGGCCATCGCAGCCGGGCGGTCATCTCGATCTATGGCGTGCGGGGCATCGGGTCGATCTACTATCTTGGCTACGCCGGGATCCACATGGAATTCGCCAACGAGACCCAACTGTGGTCGCTGGTGGCCCTTGCGATCCTGCTCTCGACCTTGCTGCACGGGTTCAGCGTGGCCTGGGCGATGGACCGGTTGCGGGACGACCGGGACTGAGCCGACATGGACGGCGCGGCGAGCTTTTCGCTCTGCCGCCTGACGACCTTGAGCATATCGATCTGCCTCCCCATTGACCTCGGAACCGGTTGCGCCCCCGACGCGTTCCAGCCTGCGCTTTCGCCTGCGAGTTGCGATCCTCTCATGAAAGACCTCACCGACGTTCCCGGCCTGATCTACTATCCCGACGACCGGCCCGGCATTTCGCGGCGGCGGTGCGGGGCGGGTTTCGCGTATTTCAGCGCGCAAGGCGCGCATATCAAGGACCGCGCCGAACGCGCCCGGATCGCTGCGATCGCCGTGCCGCCCGCCTATGACAAGGTCTGGATCACACCCTTCGACGACGGCCATCTGCAGGCGACGGGCGCGGACGCGCGCGGGCGCAAGCAATACATCTATCACCCGGACTGGGCGGCGCATCGCGCGGCTGTCAAGTTCGACCAGCTCGGCGAGTTCGGCCGGCACCTGCCGCGTCTTCGCGCCTTCATCTCGCGCAATCTCAAGGCCGGCGCCGGTTCGGTCGAGCTCGCGCTCGGCGTCGTTCTCGCCCTGATCGACCGTGCGTCGATCCGCGTCGGGAACCCTGCCTATGCCCGGGACAACAAGAGCTATGGCGCGACCACATTGCTCTGCCGCCATGTCCGGATCGAGCAGAACCGGATGCGCCTGAGCTTTCCCTCCAAGGGCGGCATCCGGGTGCGCCGCACCTTGACCGGGCCGGCCCTGCAGAAGGCGCTGAGCCAGATCCACGACCTGCCCGGCGCGGCGCTGGCCGGCTGGATCGGCGAGGACGGAGCCCCAAGGCAACTGCGCTCGGAAGAGGTCAATGCCGCCATCGCGTCGATCTGCGGCGCGGGCGTGACGGCCAAGACCTTCCGCACCTGGAACGGCACGCATGCGGCCTTCCTGCGCGCGCTGAAGCCGGGCCCGGTCACCATCGCCGACATGGCCGAGGCGGCGGCCGAACGTCTCGACAACACGCCCGCCATCGCCCGCAACAGCTACATCCACCAGGATGTCGTCGCGCTGGCGGGAATCGAGGCGGAGGATCGGACCCGACGCCTGAACAAGCTCCGCGCCCCCGACCTCGACGGATTGCGCGCCGGCGAAGCGCGGCTGATCGCCTTTCTGGAAGTGCCCGGTATCGTGTGAACTGTGACGCCAGTGTTTGGACGGGCGCGCTCGCGTCGCCCGGGAACTTCGTCGGGGCTTTGGCGTTCGATGCTTCGTAGACTGGTTCAATGGAGGTTAAAGATGAAGAGTCTGTTGTTTTCGACCGCGCTCGTCGCCGCAACGACACTGCCGGTGATGGCCGAAACCCAGGATGGGACCTTCCGCATGAAGGCGGATCCTACCGAGATCCTGGCATCAGAGTTCATCGGCATGCGGGTTTATCGCAGTGATCGTCTGGACGCGGACAGCTATGACGGTGCGTCCGGCGATTGGGACGATATCGGTGAGATCAAAGATCTGGTCCTGTCGCGCGAAGGGAAGACTGAGGCCGTGCTGGTCGATATTGGCGGGTTTCTCGGGATCGGCGAGAACCGGATAGCGCTCGACATGAATGCGCTTCGCTTCGTTTCCGATGACTCGACCGCTGATGAGCCGAACGACTTCTTCGTTGTCTTCAACGGGCCGCGAGCTCTTTTGGAGCAGGCGCCGACCTACCGGGCGGATGACCGCGACATGGCGGCCACGGGGGGAGACGACCAGAACGGCGCCAATGCTTCCGCGGTCAATCCAGCGAATGAGGAGACGCAGGAAGGCACTGACGCTACCCACAAGGCCGGAACCGATGTGACAGCGGGCGACAGCGCGAACGAGGACCCGCAAACAGCAGCGGTCGACACAGAAGTGGTTGGCGATCCCGTGCCCGCCGAACGCACGCCCATTCGGCGTGACGGATACCTGCCCGCAGAGCCCGTCGATTTGACTGCGGAGCGTCTCACCGGCGCCCCGGCATATGACGCCCACGACGAGTGGATCGGCGAGGTCTCCGAGATCATCCTCGCGGATGGTCAGGTCAGCTCCGTGGTCGTCGACGTCGGGGGCTTTCTTGGAATCGGCGAGAAACCGGTGGAGTTGCCGATGACCGACATCGATATCCTTCGTGACGAAGACGGGGCAGATATACGTGTTTATATCTCCCTGACCGAAGAGCAGATGAAAGCTCTGCCCGAATACGAGGACTAAGTGAGCCGCGATCGGCTTCGCGCAAGCTTTCGCGGATCGTCACGGAAAGTTCATCGTGCTTCAGGAGCCGCCCGGATCTCCGGGCGGTTTTTCAGGTCCCCGCAGCAGAATGACTCCCCCGAACGCGCGTAGAGCCGTCGCCGAAAAGTATCCGCCGTCGTTCACTTGCGTCGGGCTTACGCACTGCGCGGCCGGGTTGCCCTTGGTCCGGCCGTCGCCCGGACCGCGGAAACCCCTCATCCGCCAATCAGATCGCCACCGTTCGGATGAAGCACCTGGCCGGTGAAATAGGAACCATCCTCGCAGGCGAGGAAAAGATACGCCGGGGCGACCTCGTTCGGTTGACCGGGCCTGCCGAGGGGAGAGGAGATGCCAAACTCCTCGATCTTGTCAGGGGGAAAGGATGCGGGAATCAGCGGTGTCCAGATCGGGCCGGGCGCCACGCCGTTCACGCGAATGCCGTCGGGCGCCAGCCTGGACGACAGCGCCCGCATCATCGACAGCACGGCGCCCTTGCTCGAGGCATAGTCGATCAGCAGATCCTGCCCGCGATAGGCCGTGACCGAGGTCGTGCAGATGATCGACGCGCCGCGCTTGAGATGGGGCAGCGCCTCCTGGATGAGGAAGAACTGACCGGCCAGGTTGGTGCGGAAGGTGCGGAAGAGCTGATCCTCCGAGATCTCCGTGACCTCCTTGCGGGCGTGCTGCTCGGCGGCGTTGGTGACGACGATGTCGATGGCACCGAACGCGGCAAGGGTCTTCTCGATGATCTCGGCGCAAAACTCCTTGCGCCCGACGTCGCCGGGCAGAAGCAGCGCCCTTGCGCCTTCTGCCTCTACCCGCGCCTTCGTCAGCTCGGCGTCCTCGTGCTCGTCCAGATAGGCGATTGCGACATCCGCGCCCTCGCGGGCAAAGAGGATCGAGGTGGCCCTGCCGATCCCGGAATCCCCGCCGGTGACGATAGCCACCTTTCCCGCGAGCCGTTGCGAGCCGGCATAGCGGGGCATGTAGTCCGGCGCCGGGTCCATGCGATGTTCGAGACCCGGTTGGCGGTCCTCGGTGTCAAGCTTGTCAAGATCGGTGCTGCCCATCCTCATGTCCTCCCTCAGGCAGGTGCGCAACGCATGTCCGCTCCGCGGGTTCCGCTGGCGATGCCCCCCGCCGAGCCCGAGCGTCGGGTGGCGGCCTTTCGCATCACGCTCGGCAATTGAAACGGAAACGCGGGGCGGTGATGGAAACGTCAGGGGATCGAGGTCAATTTGCTCGGACAAAGAATTGCGGCCCCCGGAGGAGCCGCAACCTGCCTGTCGCCGACCGGTCAATACCAGTAATGCGGAACCTGGTAGTGGTCGTGCGCGCGGCGTTCCCAGTCGCGGTCCGCATACCAGGTATCGGGTCGCTCGGGCGCGCCGGTCACCTCGCTCTCGGTCAGGTCGGTCACGAAACCGTTCTTGGCGGTATCGTAATGAAGCTTCCCCCAGGGCACCGGATGATGATCTTCTCCGATACCGAGGAAGCCGCCAAAGCTCATCACGGCGTAAGCGATTTTCCCCGATTGCTTGTCGATCATCAGGTGGTCGATCGTCCCGATGTTGGACCCGTCTGACCCGTAAACCTCCGTGCCGTTCACGTCGGACGACGAGACGAGATGTCCAGTGCTTGTCGTTGTCATGGTTCACTCCTCCTTTTTGGTCGGAGGGTAACCAGGAAACCCCGCATCGGTTCCCTGCACCTGCCACTTCCGTCTTTCAGGAACCTTCCGGCAACCAAGGCGTTGTCTCGCATCGAACGCTGCAAACGCATTTTTCGCGGCGTCAGCGGTCCGGACGGAATTGGAGACATAGGAATGCACGGAATCATCTATCTTGTCGGGCTGGTCGTCGTGGTCATGGCGATCCTGTCATTTCTGGGCCTCGGATAGGCCCGCATGGACATCTCAGGGAGCATGGAAAAATGACGGAACGAACGGAAACGCTGACCGGGGCCTCGGCGCCGGCCATCGCGCAGGACGGCAGCTATGTCGACTGGCCGTCGATCCTTGCGGGCGCGGTGGTCGCCTCGGGGATCGCCTTTGTCTTCACCACCTTCGGAGCGGCGCTGGGGCTCACGCTCATCTCCCCATACGAGGGTGAGGGATCTGCCATCGCGGCGATCGTTGCGGTGGGATCGTGGATGCTCTGGACGACGATTTCCAGTTTCATGGCGGGCGGCTACATCGCCGGACGCATGCGACGGCGGATCGACAGCGCGAGCGGCGACGAGGTGAGCGTGCGCGACGGTATCCACGGACTGACCGTCTGGGGGGTCGCCGTGCTGCTCGGCGCGCTTCTGATGGGCGCGACCGCCGACACTGCCGCGCGGGCAACCGCGGACACGGTCGCGGCCGTCGCCACGGTCGCCGACGGCACCGCCGCCGACGTCGCCGATGCTGCTGCCGGCGCGCCCGCGGGGGCCGTCAGCGAGGCCGAGGCGAAAGCCGCCGCCGAAACCGCGCGGAAATACTCGGTCATCTCCGGCTTCGTGCTGGCCGCATCGCTGATGATCGCGGGCGCGGGTGCCTATTGGGCGGCTGGCATCGGCGGTCAGCATCGCGACGAAGGGCGTGTCTTCGCGCGCTTCGGTCGCTGGACATAGGGAGGACACCCGATGGGCGCGATCTTACTCTGGCTGCTTGGCGTGCCGCTCTGGATCATCCTGCTGTTCGTGCTTCTGGCCTGAATCCTGCCGCGGCGCCGGATGATCCAAGCTGAAGCCGCGACCGGCATGTCTGCGATCTGAAGCCTCGAATATGTCTGCGAGAGGCATGGCCACTCGACCGCAAAGCCCCGCTGGAGTCCCGGCGGGGCTTTCAGCATTTGCCGCAAGGGGGTCTGTCTCAAAGCCTACCGCCATCTGCCAGCCGACACCCTCGGATCAGCGAGAAACCTACCTCGCGCTTGGAGGATGAACTGATCCGGCGGTCAAGAGCGCGGGGTCTTTGGCGTGTCCGCGTCTCGCCAGCCAGGGCGGAAAGGGCGGCGTGGGGAAAAGAACTGCTTGCACTCCTCGCCAATACATCCATATACCATCTATGTGGATGTTATTTGGAAAGAGGAGAGCGCCGTGAGCACTGTCACTCCCATTCG
>JAGRMU010000323.1:644-1867 GCA_020441165.1 Sedimentitalea sp. | reverse complement strand
TGGTTGAACAGCACCGGCACGTCCAGCGAATAGCGCGAGGCGAAGGGGAAATAGCCGCCGAAGACCGTCACCTCGGTAGGCGAGGCCAGCGAATCGTCGTCCGATTGCACCGCGTCGATGGTGCCCTTCTGCATGGCGCGGAACAGCTCGCCCGTGGGCACCAGCTGGTCGGAATAGAACAGCTCGATCTGCATCCGGTCGCCGGCGATCTTGTTGAACATGTCGATCGCCGGTTTCGCCACATGCTCGGCCAGGGCCGGCCCGGCATAGGTCTGCATCCGCCAGGTGATCGTCGATTGCGCCAGCGCCGGCGCGGCGAGGGCGGCGGGCGCGGCCATGGCGGCGGTGCCGAGGAACTTGCGTCTGGTGGTCATTGTCTCTCTCCCTTTTGGTTTCGTTCGATGGTTCTCTTGCCTGGTCGTTTCTTGTCGTCTCGTCTAGCCACCATAGACCCGATCCGGCAGCCAGAGCGCGATCTGCGGAAAGGCCATGATCAGCCCCAGCGCCAGGATCATCACCAGCACGAAGGGCAGGATCGAGCCGTAGATGTCGCGCAGCGTGATCTCGGGCGGCGCCATCGCGCGCATCAGAAAGAGGTTATAGCCGAACGGCGGCGTCATGTAGGCGATCTGGGTGGTGATCGTGTAGAGCACCCCGTACCAGATCAGATCGAAGCCCAGCGCGTCCACCAGCGGCACGTAGAGCGGCGCCACGATCACCAGCATCGCGGTGTCGTCGAGGAAGGTGCCCATCAGCAGAAACGACATCTGCATCAGGATCAGGATCATCCAGGGATCGAGCCCCAGCTGCTCGGTGAAGAGGTTGTCGATGGCGCGCACCGCGCCCAGCCCGTCGAAGACCGCGCCGAAGCCCAGCGCCGCGAGGATGATCCACATGAACATGCAGGATATCGCCAGGGTCTGGCGCACGGAAACCTCGAAGACCTCGCGGGTCATCCGCCGCTTGAACACCGCCGCCAGAAAGGCGGTCATCGCGCCGATCGCCGAGCTTTCCACCAGCGAGGTCCAGCCGTTGACGAAGGGCACCATCATCGCGCCGAAGATCACCAGCGGCAGCACCCCGGCGCGCAGCAGGCGCAGCTTCTCGCGCATCGGCACCTGACGCTCCTCGGGGGGCAGCACCGGGCCCAGCTCGGGGTCGATCCGGCAGCGGATGTAGATGTAGAGGATGAACAGCCCCGCCATCATCAGCCCCGGCACCAC
>JAGRMU010000323.1:0-636 GCA_020441165.1 Sedimentitalea sp. | reverse complement strand
TGCCCCACCGGCTGGCGGGCGATCATCGCGTAGAGCACCAGCACCACCGAGGGCGGCACCAGGATGCCGAGGCTCGAGCCGGCCTGGATCACCCCGGTGACCATCTTCTTGTCATAGCCGCGGCGCAGCAGTTCCGGCAGGGCGATGGTGGCGCCGATGGCCATGCCCGCGACGGAAAGCCCGTTCATCGCCGAGATCAGCACCATCAGCCCGATGGTGCCGATCGCCAGCCCGCCCGAGACGGGCCCCATCCAGACATGGAACATCTTGTAGAGATCGTCGGCGATCTTCGATTCCGACAGCACGTAGCCCATGAAGATGAACNNGTCAGCAGCGGATACCATTTCATCAGCTTCATCGCCGCCGAGAACGGGATGTCCGAGCCGCCCGTGCCCCAGAGCATCAGCGCCGCCACCGCCGCCACCCCGCCGATCGCCGCAAAGACGCGCATGCCGGTCAGCAGCATCAGCATCATCAGCGAGAACATGAAGAGCGCGATCATCTCGTAGGACATCAGATCTCCTCGCCCCGCAGATGCGCGATGTCCTTGAAGAATTCCGAGAAGGCCTGCAGCAGCATCAGCGCGATGCCGGTGCACATCACCAGCTTGATCGGCCACATCACCGGCCGCCAGGC
>JAGRMU010000322.1:770-6297 GCA_020441165.1 Sedimentitalea sp. | reverse complement strand
GGGGGACGAGATGGCGGCGGAGCATTACGACATCGCGGTGATCGGCGCGGGCATCGCCGGGGCCGGCGTGGCGGCGGAACTGGCGCCCCATGCCCGCGTGGCGCTGCTGGAGCGGGAGAGCGCGCCGGGCTATCACACCACCGGGCGCTCGGCGGCGCTGTTCACCAAGACCTATGGGCCGGCGGTGATCCGGGCATTGTCTCGGGCCTCGGAGGCGTTCTTCGACGCGCCGGGAGAGGGCTTCGCCGATCATCCGCTGCTGACCCCGCGCGGCACGGTGCTCTGCGCCCGGGCCGACCAGATCGCGCGTCTGGAGGCCGAACTGGCCGAGCTGGGACCGGCCAGCCGCATCCGGCGGATCGACGCGGCCGAGGCGCGGCAGCTCTGCCCGCTGCTGCGCGCGGACTATCTGGCCGCGGCGCTGCGCGACGACGAGAGCCGCGACATCGACGTGGACGCGCTGCACCGGGGTTTCCTGCGGCGTCTGGCGGCGGCGGGGGGCGCAACCCGGCTGCGGGCCGAGGTCGTGGCTCTGGAGCCCGATCCCGTCGGCTGGCGGCTGGCGCTGCGCGAGGGCGAGATCACCGCCGGCGTGGTGGTCAATGCCGCCGGGGCCTGGGCCGACGAGATCGGCGCGATGGCCGGGGCGGCGCGGATCGGGCTGCAGCCCAAGCGCCGCACCGCCGCCATCGTCGCAGCCCCCGACGGGGTCGACCCGGCCCGGATGCACATGGTGGTGGACATCGCCGAGGAGTTCTACCTCAAGCCCGAGGCCGGCAAGCTGCTGATCTCGCCCGCCGACGAGACCCCCTCGCCGCCCTGCGACGCACAGCCCGAGGAGATCGACGTGGCCATCGCGGTGGACCGGATCGAGTGCGCCTTCGACCTGACGGTGCGCCGGATCGAGCACAAATGGGCCGGGCTGCGCAGCTTCGTCGCCGACAAGTGCCCGGTGGTCGGCTTCGATCCGCAGCGCGCGGGCTTCTTCTGGCTGGCCGGCCAGGGCGGCTACGGCATCCAGACCGCCCCGGCCCTCTCGCGCACCGCCGCCGCGCTGGTGCGCGGCGCGCGGGTCCCGAGCGACATCGCCGACCAGGGCGTGAGCGCCGAAGCGCTCGGACCCGCGCGTCCAGGTCTGCCGGCATGATCTGGGCGATCCGCAGGGCGATGACGCGCGACGTCTGCCCGGATGGGTTTGCCCGGGGGGCAGAGTCTCACCGCTCCGGCGCGTCCCTCAGGAAAGTCCCGGCCACCCGCGCCAGCACGCCGGGGAGGGTTCCGAAGGCATAGGGCATGTGCACGCGTTCGAGCCGCTGGTGGAACTCGCGCCCCCAGGGGCCGATGTTGACCGCCGGAAAGCTCAACGCATCCGGTCCGGGCCGGTCGATCAGACGCGCCGCGGGGGTGTTGTCGGCCACCGCCTCGGCGCCCTGCTGGCGCGGCTGGCCGAGAAAGCTCATGTCCGAGATGCCCTGGAAATGCGGCCGGTGGCAGAGGGCCTCGCCCGGCGCCATGCCCGCGCAGGCGGCGCGAATGGCGGCCGAGAGCTCCGCCGCCCGGGGATCCTCGGGGTCGATCCGCGACGGCGGGTAGTTCAGCCCGGCAAAGCCGATCACCACCAGCGGGCCGGTCAGATGCGCGGCCTCGGCCAGCCACTCGGTCAAGAGGCGGCTCAGCACCAGCGGGTTGTCCACCGCGGAAAGCGACGCCTGGTAGGTGAGGAAGGCGGCGCTGGCCTCGGGACCAGGCAGCGCCTGCGCCTTCAGCTCGGCCAGGGTCATCACCCGGGGCGCGGCCATCGCGGCGCCGGGGCGGGCGCCGCTGGCCCGGGCGAAGGCCGCCGCCTGGGTGCCGAAGCGCTCCGTCGCCCGTCCCAGCGCGGCCTCGACCTCGGCGCGGAACTTGTCGAGCCGGTCCGCGGCGCTGCCCGAGTGGTAGAGCCAGTTGAAGGACAGCCAGAACCGCTCGGGCGTCGTCACCTCGTAGCCCTCGCGCAGATCGCGCGCCTCCAGGCAGATCGGCGGCGGCGAGACGTCGCCCGGCCCGGTATCGGAAAGCGCCGCGTTGCCCTCGATGGCACGCAGGATCTCGGCGCCGATCAGCTGGGCGCTGATCCCCTCGAACGGGTAGGCGGCATGCGAGGACTGGCCGAGCACGAAGGCGAAGGGCAGCGCCTTGCCGATCGTGCCCTCGTAGACCGCCCGCCCGAGCGCGCCATCGCCCTGGTCCGAGGTCGCATCGAGATTGATCGCCGCCTCGATGGTCAGGCCCCGCTCCTGCATCAGTGCGGGCAACGCCTCGCGCAGCGCCCGCATGCCGCGGCTCTCGCGCTCCTCGTCGGGGCTGGCGAAGAGGATCAGGTTGCCCTGCCGGTCCGGCGTCGCCGCGAAGCGCTCGAGCACCGCGATCCCGGCGGCGATCCCGCATTTCATGTCGAGCAGGCCGCGCCCGGGCAGGAAATCGCCGCTGCGCAGATCGTCCAGTGCATGGGCCTCCTGCTCGGAGAGCGGCCGCGCGGCGAGATCGTCCAGCAGCGCTTCGTGCAAGGCATCGGGATCGCAGGCCAGCGGCACCAGGTCGTGGTAGTTCGCCAGCGACGCGGTGTCGTAATGCCCGGCCATGGCCAGCGCCCGGGATCCGCTGCCGCGCACGATGGCCACGAGGTTGTAGGTCATCGGATCGCCATGGCTTTCGAGCAGCACCAGATCGCCGGGATTGTCGCGGAAATACGGGATCTCGCCCAGCAGATCGCGCAGCCGGCCGGCGAATTCCGCCTCGCCCGCGCTGCCGCTCACGCTCTGCCAGCCGACCATCAGGGTCGAAAGCCCGCGCACGCGCTGGACCGGCGTCCAGTCGCGGTCGTCCGGCCAGGCGTTCCAGCTATGCGGATCGGACATGACACTCCCTTTCGTGACGGTTGCGGGATTTCGGGCGCCATCGCGCCGCAACCCGAGCAATCGCCGATCCGCCAAAGCATGTAAAGGCGCGCGGCGGGGGACCGGCGGTCAGAGCACCGGGCCGACGATGGCGACCGTGTTGTGCCAAAGCCGCTTGTGCCAGCCCCAGGCGCGCACCTCGTCCAGATGCACCGGTAGGCTGCTGGCGAGATAGGTGTCCTGGCGGGCGCGCATCGCGGCGGTCATCTCCGGGTCCCAGAGCAGGATGTTGTTCTCGTAGTTCAGATCGAAACTGCGCCGGTCCATGTTGGCCGAGCCGATCAGGGTGACCTCGCCGTCCAGGGTCAAGGACTTGGTGTGGAGCAGACCCTCGGTGTATTCGTGGATCTTCACTCCGGCGCTCAGCAGGTCCTGGTAATAGCTGCGGCTGGTGGCGGCGACCGCGAAATCGTCGTTGCGCGCCGGCAGGATGATCGTGGTATCGACGCCGCGGTTGGCGGCGGCGCAGAGCGCGGCGTGCAGGGCGCTGTTGGGCACGAAATAGGGGGTGGTGACGACAAGCTCGCGCCGCGCCGTGAAGACCAGCGTCTGGAACATCTCGGACATCGCCCGCGCCCGCTCGCTGGGGCCAGTGGCCACGACCTGGGCGACGAAGCCGGGCCCGGCATCTTCTGCGGGCTCGAGCAGCACCTCGCTGATGTCCTCGTCGTGGTTCTCCATCCAGTCGCGGGCAAAGAGATGCTGTTTCTGGCGCACCACCGGACCCTCGAAGCGCATCACCGCGTCGACCCAGGGCGCGTATTTCGCCTTGGGCAGGAAGGCCGGATCGGCGCAGTTCTGGCTGCCGCAATAGGTCACCCGGTTGTCGATCACCAGGATCTTGCGGTGATTGCGCAGATCGATCCGGCCGTCGAAAACGCGCAGCAGCGGGTTGCCGATCCGCAGCGCGCGGGCGGTCAGGATGCCAGCCGCCTTCATCTCCTGCCAGTGATGGCTGCGTATCAGCGCCTTCGAGCCCAGATCGTCGACCATCGCCCGGCAGACCACGCCGCGCGCGGCGGCGCGCTTGAGCGCCTCGACCATCTTCTGGCCGTTGGTGTCGGGCAGCCAGATGTAGAACATCAGGTGGACATGGCGGGTGGCGGCGTCGATATCGGCGATCATCTCGTCGATGGCGGCATCGGAATCGGCCATCAGCCGGGCGCGGTTGCCGCCCACCGGCTCGTAGCCCGAGACCGAGGCGCCGACCCGGAACAGCGGCCGGTAGCGCTCGGGGATCTCGGGGTCGGCGCCGGCGCGCTCCCAGCCCGGCGCGTGATCGATCCGGGGCAGGGCGGCGCGGATCCGGGTGAGCCGCGCGAGCCGCTTGCGCCCGATGCTGGTCTCGCCCAGCAGCAGATAGGCGACGACCCCGACGCCGGGCAGCGCCAGGATCACCGCGATCCAGGCCGCCCGCGCCGCCGGATCGCGGTGCGGCCGCAGCAGGACCCGCACGACGGTGGCGGCGACGATCAAGACACCCAGCAGGGCCCAGAGCACGGCGTTCTCCCGATTGCGCGATCACCGCGCCCGGGCGGGCGCGCATCACGCGATAGTGTCACGGCAAAGCGGCGCCGGTTCAATAGCCTCTCTGCATGGCACCCTGTCTCGCGGGGGCCGGGCGGCCGCGGCCGGGCGCACCGGCGCGCCGGAACGGCGCGCCCGGCCCAACGGGAGGCATGGCATCCCTGATGCCGCGCCGACGGGCGGGAGCCCCCCGTTTCGGATCAGACCGTGGTGCCCATGTCGAAGCCGAGCGCCTTGGCGACGGTGAAGATGTCCTTGTCGCCGCGCCCGCACATGTTCATGCAGATCAGGTGATCGGCCGGCAGGTCGGGCGCGATCTTCATCACATGGGCCAGGGCGTGGCTCGGCTCCAGCGCCGGGATGATGCCCTCCAGCGTGCAGCAGAGCTGGAACGCCTCCAGCGCCTCGGCATCGGTGATCGAGACGTATTGCGCGCGCCCCACATCGTGCAGCCAGGAATGCTCGGGGCCGATCCCGGGATAATCCAGCCCCGCCGAGATCGAGAAGCCTTCGAGGATCTGCCCGTCCCCGTCCTGCAGCAGGTAGGTGCGGTTGCCGTGCAGCACGCCCGGCCGCCCGCCGGTGAGCGAGGCGCAATGCTGCATCTTCTCGTCCACGCCCTTGCCGCCGGCCTCGACCCCGATGATCGCCACGCTCGCGTCGTCGAGGAAGGGATGGAAGAGGCCCATGGCGTTCGAGCCGCCGCCGATCGCCGCGACCAGCGTGTCGGGCAGGCGGCCCTCGGCGGCCTGCATCTGCGCCCTGGCTTCCTTGCCGATGATGCTCTGGAAATCGCGCACCATCGCCGGATAGGGGTGCGGCCCGGCCACCGTGCCGATGCAATAGAAGGTGTCGCGCACATTGGTCACCCAGTCGCGCAGCGCGTCGTTCATGGCGTCCTTGAGCGTGCCGCGCCCCGAGGTCACCGGGATCACCTCGGCCCCCAGAAGGCGCATCCGGAAGACGTTGGGC
Source organism: Sedimentitalea sp. (assembly GCA_020441165.1). Taxonomy (GTDB): domain Bacteria; phylum Pseudomonadota; class Alphaproteobacteria; order Rhodobacterales; family Rhodobacteraceae; genus JAGRMU01. Next base: position 862 of record JAGRMU010000322.1, on the reverse strand, counting down.
GCCTGCCGCTCGACATCGTGGGCGCCCATGTAGACCACGCATGTCAACCCGAACTTGGCGCAGACCGTGGCGGTGGCGACGCCGTGCTGGCC
>JAGRMU010000322.1:0-675 GCA_020441165.1 Sedimentitalea sp. | reverse complement strand
AGCTCGTCGCGCTTGAAATAGACCTTGGCGCCGCCCAGATGCTCGGTCATCCGCTCGGCGAAATAGAGCGGGCTGGGCCGGCCGACGTAATGGGTCCAGAGGTCCTGCATCTCGGCCCAGAAGCTCTCGTCGGTCTTGGCCTTCTCGTATTCCTCCTCCAGTGACAGGATCAGCGGCATCAGCGTCTCGCTGACGAAACGCCCGCCGAACATGCCGAAGCGGCCGTTCTCGTCCGGTCCGGTCATGAAGGAATTGAACAGATCGTTGGCCATGACGGTCTCCCCTTGCGTCCCACCCGCCGTTCATAGGAGCGCGTCGACCGGAACGCCATGGAAAAAACCGTGCCGGCCGGGGCGCGCAGGCGCGCTGCGGGCATGAAAAAGGCGCTGCGCGATTGCGCAACGCCTCATAACGCCAGGCGCGGCTTGTGCCGCGCCGAACGCGTGGCTTCAGCCTTCCGGCAGCAGCACCTTGTCGATGACGTGGATCACGCCGTTCGAGGCCTCGACATCGGCGCCGACGACCTTGGCGTTGTTGACCCGCACGCCGCCGCCCATGGCGTTGACGTTCAGACGCTCGCCCTCGACGGTCAGCACCTTGGCCCGCTTGCCGGCGATATCGCCGGCCATCACCTTCGCCGGCACCACGTGGAAGGTCAGGATCTCGACCAGCTTG
>JAGRMU010000321.1:1273-1416 GCA_020441165.1 Sedimentitalea sp. | reverse complement strand
GGTGAAATAGGTGAACATGAAGAAAGACAGCCAGTCCGGCGTCTCCTCGTTGAAGGCGCCCAGCATCCGCGGCGCCTCCTCGGAGCCGCTCGACCGGCGCAGCAGGTCGTCCGCCTCCTCGCGCCCGTCGCGGCCGAAATACT
>JAGRMU010000321.1:1111-1267 GCA_020441165.1 Sedimentitalea sp. | reverse complement strand
GCAGATAGACCATGGCCCAGAGGTGCCGGCCCTCCTCGACATTGACCTGGAAGAGGTTGCGCAGGTCGTAGAGCGAGGGCGCGGTCAGCCCGAGGAACTTCTGCTGCTCGACCGAGGCCGGCTCGGTATCGCCCTGGATCACGATCAGCCGGCGCA
>JAGRMU010000321.1:0-1053 GCA_020441165.1 Sedimentitalea sp. | reverse complement strand
GGGATGCGCCGGTCCTCGACCGCCGGCGCCAGCAGCACGCCCCAGCGGTATTCGGGCATCTTCACGTAATCGAACTTGGCCCAGCCCTTGGGATCGACGCTGACCGCCGTGCGCAGGTAGACCGGGCTTTTCTGGAACTGCTGCGGGATCAGGTCGTTCCACCAGTTGAGATAGCCCGGATGCCACTTCTCCAGCGCCTTGAGCACCCGCTTGTCCGAGGACAGGGCGACATTGTTGGGGATTTGCGTGTCATAGCTGACATTGATGAGATCGAGCATTCCTGTCTCCACTGTTGGGACGGCGCGGCGGGCCGAAGCAGCCCTGCGCCGGGGTCCATCCGTAGGGCGGGGTTCACCCCGCCCCCCGTTCATTCAAACGCGTTCCCTGTCGAAATCCGCGCGCAGGCCGCTGCCATAGCGCTTCAGCGCGCCGTTCTCGCCCACCGNAAGATCCAGTTCTGCCAGGCGGTGAGGCGGCCGAAGATGCGGGTTTCCATGGTCTCGGGGCCGGCGAAGCGCAGGTTCGCCTCCATCCCGGTCATCGCGTCGGGCGAGAAGCTGGCGCGCTCCTCCAGGAAGATGCGCACCTCGTCCTCCCAGTCGATGTCGTCGAAGGCGAAGGTGATCAGGCCCAGGTCGTCCGCCTCCTCGGCCTCCAGCGCCTCGCCGATCCGGTCGCGGGCCGCCTCCAGCGCCTCCGGCTCGCCCAGGAACCGCGTCTCCAGCCGGCTCAGCCCGTTGCCCATCGGGTAGGTGCCGAAATTGGACGGCGACAGGGTGACGGTCGCCATCGGGCGGTTGTCGCCCTCGAAGGCGTCCAGCATCATGTAGCTGCGATCCACCGCCCAGAGCAGCTCGGCCAGCACCCCGGCGAAACACGAGCCGTGCTCGACCAGCGCGACCAGGCTGCGCGAGGTCATGTCGACCCGTTTCAGCACCCGCTTCCAGTAGAGCAGGATCTCGTTCGCCAGCCAGTGATCGCGGTTGGCCAGCAGCAGGTCCTCGTGGGCCCGCAGCCGCTCCGGGTCGCCCTGGCTGCGGAACACCACCAGGC
>JAGRMU010000320.1 GCA_020441165.1 Sedimentitalea sp. | reverse complement strand
TCGGTGGGCGGCAGGTCGGCCCCGACGCTGGCGTACTTGTCGAGGGTGCGCATGTGCGGCAGCCCGGCCCGCGCCATGCCGAGCGCCCAGGCCGGGCGCAGCGCCACCTGCGCCAGCAGCCGCGGGGTCAGCCGCGGCGGCTGGACGAGGCCCGAGCGGGTCTGACGCTCGCGCCGCGAGGCGACGGGCACGTCCACGGTCAGCACCAGCGTCTTGAACCCGGCGGCGCGGGCGCGGGCCAGCAGGTCGCGGCGGATGCCCTCGTCCTTGGGCGGGTAGAGCTGGAACCAGCCATGGGCGCCCAGGTGCGGGGCGATGTCCTCGGGGCTCTGGCTGGCGACGGTGGAGAGGCAATAGGGCAGCCCGGCCACCGCGGCGGCGCGCGCCAGGTGCCCTTCCGCATCCGGCCAGACCAGCCCCGCCATGCCGATCGGCGCCATCCCGAAGGGCAGCGGGAAGTCCGCGCCCAGGAAGCGCGTGCGCAGGTCCGGGGCGATGGGCCCGTGCAGGATCGAGGGCAAAAAACCGACGCGGTCGAGCGCGGTGCGGTTGCGCGCCTTGGTGGCCTCGCTTCCGGTGCCGCTGTCGAGATACTCCCAGACGAATCGCGGCAGGCGCCGGCGGGCGCGGGCCGCGAGGTCGGACAGGCCGGGATAGGTGCTGTGCAGGTCCATGGCACGCATTTGCGCGGGGGCGGGCGGTTTTGTCCAGCGCCGGGATGGGGGCCAGCCCCCATGCCCCCGGGATATTTGCAGCCAGAAGATGCAGGGGAACAGGTGTGGAACATGGGGTTTTCCTGCCCGGCGATTGCGGCTATGGAGGGGCATGAGCAGCCCGGACGAGATGGACGCCTTCGACGGCGCGTCGCTGTCGGCCCGCGCCATGGCGGCGCGGCCAGCGCCTTATCTGGACGGGCTGAACCCGGCGCAGCGCGCGGCGGTGGAGCGGCTGGACGGGCCGGTGCTGATGCTGGCCGGGGCGGGGACCGGCAAGACCCGGGCGCTCACCGCGCGCATCGTGCATCTGCTGGCGACCGGGGCGGCGCGGCCCGACCAGATCCTGGCGGTGACCTTTACCAACAAGGCGGCGCGCGAGATGAAGGCGCGGGTGGGGCAGATGCTGGGCCAGCCCGCCGAGGGCATGCCCTGGCTCGGGACCTTCCATGCGATCTGCGTCAAGCTCCTGCGCCGGCATGCGGAACTGGCGGGGCTGAAGAGCAATTTCACCATCCTCGACACCGACGACCAGCTGCGGCTTCTCAAGCAACTGGTGGCGGCCGCCAATATCGACGACAAGCGCTGGCCGGCGCGGATGCTGGCCGGGATCATCGACGACTGGAAGAACCGGGCGCTGACCCCCGAGCGGGTGCCCGCCGCCGAGGCCGGGGCCTTCAACCACAAGGGCGCGGCGCTCTACGCGCAGTACCAGGAGCGGCTGCGCGCGCTGAACGCGGTGGATTTCGGCGATCTGCTGCTGCACGTAGTGACGATCTTCCAGGCCCATCCGGACGTTCTGGAGCAGTATCAGCGCCGCTTCCGCTATATCCTGGTGGACGAGTACCAGGACACCAACATCGCCCAGTATCTCTGGCTGCGCCTGCTGGCGGCGGCGCATCGCAACATTTGCTGCGTGGGCGACGACGACCAGTCGATCTATGGCTGGCGCGGCGCCGAGGTGGGCAACATCCTGCGCTTCGAGACGGATTTTCCCGGCGCCCATGTGGTGCGGCTGGAGCAGAACTACCGCTCGACCCCGCATATCCTGGCCGCCGCCTCGGGCGTGATCCGGGGCAACCGGGGGCGGTTGGGCAAGGAGCTCTGGACCGAGGCCGAGGAGGGCGAGAAGCTGCGCCTGATCGGCCACTGGGACGGCGAGGAGGAGGCGCGCTGGATCGGCGAGGAGATCGAGGCGATGCAGGGCGGGGCCCGCGGCATGCGCCCCTTCGGCCTCGACGAGATGGCGATCCTGGTGCGCGCCTCCCACCAGATGCGCGCCTTCGAGGACCGGTTCCTGACCATCGGCCTGCCCTACCGCGTCATCGGGGGGCCGCGCTTCTACGAGCGGATGGAGATCCGCGACGCCATGGCCTATTTCCGCCTGGTGGTCAGCCCCGAGGACGACCTGGCCTTCGAGCGCATCGTCAACACCCCCAAGCGCGGCCTCGGCGACAAGGCGCAGCAGGTCATCCAGGGCGCGGCGCGCGCCAACGGCCTGTCGCTGCTGGAGGGCGCGCGGCTGGCGGTGGCCTCGGGGCTGATCAAGGGCAAGGGCGCCGGCGCCCTGCGCGAGCTGACCCTCGGGGTGGCGCGCTGGGGCCGGATGGCCGGCGATGCGGGCATGACCCACATGGAGCTGGCCGAGATCATCCTCGACGAAAGCGGCTATACCGGGATGTGGCAGGCCGACAAGTCCCCCGAGGCGCCGGGGCGGCTGGAGAACCTCAAGGAGCTGGTCAAGGCGCTGGAGGGGTTCGAGAACCTGCAGGGTTTCCTCGAACATGTCAGCCTGATCATGGACAATGCCGCGGGCGACAGCGGCGAGAAGGTCTCGATCATGACCCTGCACGCCGCCAAGGGGCTGGAGTTTCCCGCCGTCTTCCTGCCCGGCTGGGAGGACGGCCTGTTTCCCTCGCAGCGCAGCATGGACGAGAGCGGCGTCAAGGGGCTCGAGGAGGAGCGCCGCCTGGCCTATGTCGGCATCACCCGCGCCGAGGAGCTCTGCACGATCTCCTTTGCCGCCAACCGGCGGGTCTTCGGGCAGTGGCAATCGGCGCTGCCCTCGCGCTTCATCGACGAGCTGCCCGAGGATCATGTCGAGGTGCTGACCCCGCCCGGCCTCTATGGCGGCGGCTACGGCGCGGCGGGGATGGCGGCGCAGCAAGGCGTGGAATCGCGCGCCGCCGAGGCCGATGTCTACAATTCGCCCGGCTGGCGGCGGATGCAGGCGCGCGCCGGCCAGCGCCCGACCGCGCAGCCGGCCGAATCGCGCAGCAGCGTGATCGACCTGGAGGCGGTCAGCGGCTTCGCCGAGGGCGACCGGGTGTTTCACCAGAAATTCGGCTATGGCGCGGTGATCGGGGTGGAGGGCGACAAGCTCGAGATCGCCTTCGAGAAGGCCGGAACCAAGAAGATCGTGGCGCGATTCGTCACCGCCAGCGACGACGTGCCGTTCTGAACGGATCGGCTGGCGCAGCTTGCGCCGCTTCCGGCTCTCCTCTCTGCAAGTTTCTACCGGGTGCGAGTCCCGGCGGCGGGACGCGCCGGGAAGGGCGCGATCCCCTGTGCAGGATCCGCCGGGGCAATTCGAGCGGGACTTGGGGGGGTGACGAAAGCGGCGACGCCGGGGAGGAGGTCGGCGCCGCCGCTTCCGTGGACCACCCGGCAGACTCAGGGAGGAGGGCCTGCCGGGCGATGCGGGGTCCGGCGCGAGGGCCGGGAAGAGGGTGCGGCGACATCCAGGGAGGAGGAAAGATGCCGCCGCGGGGTACAGGCCATCCAGGGAGGAGGAGAGGAGGACCTGATCTCGGTAAACTTCGGCCCGGTCAGCGGGCCTCGTAAGTGGCGTGGTAGACCACGCTTTCCAGGGACGACCGGTTCAGCCCGATATCGTCGAGCTCGCGGTCGCTGAGCGCGGAGAGCTCGTTCAGGGTGCGCCGATAAAGGCTGCGCCGGATCCAGCGGTCGCGCAGAACCTTGAAGGGCGCGCTCCATGCCGCCGGGGCGGGGGTGTGAAGGACGAATGTACTCATAGCCTGTCTTCTTTCTGTCTGCTGGCCGCCTCTAGGCGTGCCGACTTGACCCCAACATAGGCCAATGCTGCAGGTGCACAATAGATCGCGCTTGCAATGCTGCCATGCAGCAAGTGCATGGGAAAAAAGGGTTAATGCCAATGGGCGGTTGACGTAGCGTCCGCTGGCCGGGGTCCCGCCGGCCGGCGCCGGGCCCTGGCGCCACGCCCGGTGCGCAGGCCGTGGACCGGACGCGGCGCCGGGCCCGACCTGCGCGCTCTGGCAAGTGCGCCGCGTGGCGGGACCGCCTCCGGATCGCGAAACGGGTGGGAAATCATGGGACGGCGCGAGTCGCTCTGCGCCTCACGAACCCGAATTTCCCCCGAATCCGGGCGAATCGAAGGTTAACGCAGGGTTAACGGGGGGCGATTCCACGTGCCCGGCACGAAAACAAAACGCGAACACCCAACCCGGCGGTCAAAATCTGGAAATTTTCCGGGAATTCATGGGAACAGCTTGCCCCTGCCGTGCCATACACCATATGTTGTATGCTGTTCCAATTTAAACCCAAATTGGGCCGATTCCTGGCAGAAATCGCTGACCTCCGCACCAGCGATTCAGGGGAATCCGACGGTCTCCGCTCGCGATCCCGTGAAAAAAACCGTTGCCAACCATGAATTCCCATGCCATCCCTTGTTCATCCGATGAGGACGGAACGACAGGGGCACCAAACGACCCCGACAGAAAACAAAGGCAGGTTTCTACAGGCATTTCGACTTCATCAGACCAAGAGATCCGGCGCGCGGGCGAGCAGACATCCCCCCAAGATGGCGCGCGCAGTCGGACACACCCCGCCAGGCGGGACGAGGGCGGCGGGTTGATCAGTGGCAGCGGATCAACCCGCCGTTTCCTTTTTGAGGGACGCGCAGGCAGGCGCAGAAGGACGGGAACTTGAGCCGCAGGTTCAGAGGCGAAAGCCACCACAAGGTGGATGCGAAGGGCAGGGTGTCGATCCCGGCCTCGTTTCGCCGTGTTCTGGAGGCGGGCGACCCGAACTGGCAGCCGGGGGGCAACCCCGAACTGGTCATCGTCTATGGCGATCACCGCCGCCACTTTCTCGAATGCTACACCATCGCGGCGATCGACGACGTCGACGCCAAGATCGACGCGCTGCCGCGCGGCTCGCAGTACCGCAAGATTCTGCAGCGGCTCTATCACGGCCAGTCCTACCCGACCAACGTCGACGAGACCGGCCGCCTGGTGCTGCCGGCCAAGCTGCGCGCCAAGATCGGGCTGGAGGGCGAGGCCTTCTTCATCGCCGCCGGCGACACCTTCCAGATCTGGAAGCCCGAGACCTACGAGACCGAGGAACTGGCCCGCACCGAGGCCTGGCTTGACGATCTGCCCGAGGATTTCGACCCGCTGGAATATCTCGACGGTCCCGGACCGGACGCTCCGGCGGCGGGGTGACGGCATGGCCGCCGCCGCCCGCAACCTCCCCCCCGATCCCCACACCCCCGTGTTGCTGCGCCCGCTGCTGGCGGCGCTGGCGCCGATCTCGGGCACCTGGCTCGACGGCACGTTCGGCGCCGGCGGCTATGCCCGCGCGCTGCTGGATGCCGGCGCGGCGCGGGTCATCGCCGTCGACCGCGACCCGCTGGCCTTCGAGATGGCGCGGCCCTGGGCGGCGGAGTATGGCGACCGGCTGGAGCTGCGCGAGGGCGTCTTCTCGCGGCTCGACGCGTACGGCACCGATCTCGACGGCGTGGTGCTCGATCTCGGGGTCTCCTCGATGCAGCTCGACCGGCCCGAGCGCGGGTTTTCCTTCCTGCGCGACGGCCCGCTCGACATGCGCATGTCGCAGGAAGGCCCCAGCGCCGCCGATCTGGTCAACACCGCCAGCGAGGCCGAGCTGGCCGACATCCTCTTCCATTTCGGCGAGGAGCGCGCCAGCCGCCGTATCGCCCGCCGCATCGCGCAGGCCCGCGCCGAGGCGCCCATCGCCACGACGCTGCAGCTCGCCGCCATCGTCGAATCCTGCCTGCCGCGGGCCAAGCCGGGCCAGTCGCACCCGGCCACCCGCAGCTTCCAGGCGCTGCGCATCGCGGTGAACGCGGAATATGACGAGCTCTTCGAGGGGCTGATGGCCGCCGAACGGGCGCTGAGGCCCGGCGGCAGGCTGGCCGTGGTCACCTTCCATTCCATCGAGGACCGGATGGTCAAGCGTTTCCTCGCCGCCCGCGCGGGCCAGGCCGGCCGCGCCAGCCGCCACGCCCCGGACGCCGCCGAGCAGGCGCCGCGCTTCACCCTGGCCACGCGCAAGCCCATCGGCCCCGACGCCGCCGAGCTGGCGCAGAACCCGCGGTCGCGCTCGGCCCGGCTGCGCATCGGCATCCGCACCGAGGCCCCGGCGGGCCGCATCGATCCGCGCGCCATCGGCATGCCGCAACGGAAGGAGTCCGGCAGATGAAGACCCTGGCCTATGTGCTGACCGCGCTGGCGGTGTTCGGACTGGCCTTCTGGGCCTATCGCGAGAATTACGCCACCCAGAAGGTGCTGTCGCAGACCCAGACGCTGCAGCGTCAGATCGGCGCCGCCCAGCAGCGCCTCGGCGTGCTGCGCGCCGAATGGGCCTATCTCAACCGCCCCGACCGGCTGCGCGAGCTGGCCGAGATCAATTTCGACCGGCTCGGCCTTTTGCCGCTGCGCCCCGAGCAGTTCGGCCAGGTCGACGAGGTCAGCTTTCCGCCGCCGCCCCCGCTGCCGATCCTGAACGCGGTGGACATCGCGGCCATGGGACGGGAGAACGACCTGTGATCCGCACCCCGCTGCGCCCGCTGGCGCGTATCCTGCCGGCCCGCGACAAGGGCGAGAACCCCGACGCCATCGAGCGCGAGAACCTCGCCCGGCGCCATGCCGACATGGCGGCCCGCGCCCGCGCCCGCGCCGAGGGGCGGCTGCTGGTGCTGGGCCTCTTCTTCTTCTGTGCCTTCGTCGCGGTTGGCGTGCGGATGGGGGTCATGGCCACCTCCGAGGCGGTCGAGCCGCTGGCCAGCGCGCCGGGCACGGTGATCGCGGCGCAGCGCGGCGACATCGTCGACCGGCGCGGGCGGATCCTGGCGACCAATTTCGAGACCCATTCGCTCTATGCCCAGCCGCCGCTGATGGTCGATCCCGAGGCCGCCGCGAAGGGGCTGGCGCAGATCTTTCCCGATCTCGACGCCGAGCGGCTGGTCCGCGATTTTACCGGCAAGCGCAAGTTCGTCTGGATCAAGAAGAAGATCAGCCCCGAGCAGAAGCAGGCGGTGCACGATCTCGGCGATCCCGGCCTTCTCTTCGGCCCGCGCGAGATGCGCCTTTACCCCAACGGACGGCTCGCCGCCCATGTGCTGGGCGGGGCCAGCTTCGGCAAGGAGGGGGTGAACGCCGCCGAGGTGATCGGCGTCGCCGGCGTCGAGAAGCAGTTCGATGCCTATCTGCGCGATCCGGCCAATGCCGGCACGCCGCTGCAGCTTTCGCTCGATCTGACCGTGCAGGCGGCGGCCGAGCGGGTGCTTCTGGGCGGCATGAAGCTGATGAACGCCAAGGGCGCCACCTCGATCCTGATGGACGTGCACACGGGCGAGGTGATCTCGGTGGTCAGCCTGCCCGATTTCGACCCCAACGACCGGCCGCAGCCGCCCACCTCGGGCTTCGATCCCTCCGACAGCCCGCTTTTCAATCGCGCGGTGCAGGGGGTCTACGAGCTGGGCTCGACCTTCAAGATCTTCGCCGTGGCCCAGGCGCTGGACCTGGGGCTGGTCAGCCCCGACACGGTGGTCGACATCCGCGGACCGCTGCGCTGGGGCAAGTTCACCATCCGCGATTTCCACAATTACGGCGCCGAACTCTCGGTCACCAAGATCATCGTGAAATCCTCGAACATCGGCACCGCGCGGCTCGCGCAGCGGATCGGCGCGGCCCGCCAGCAGGCGTTCATGGGCGCCATCGGCATGCTCCTGCCCTCGCCCTTCGAAATCGTCGAGGCCCAGGGCAGCCAGCCGCTGACCCCGAAGAAATGGTCCGAGCTCAGCACCATGACGATTTCCTACGGGCACGGGCTCAGCGTCAGCCCGATGCACCTGGCCGCGGCCTATGCGGCCATCGCCAATGGCGGCAACTATGTGGCGCCGACCGTGCTCAAGCAGGACGGCGCGCGCTATGGCCCGCGGGTGCTCTCGGCAAGGGCCGCGGCGCAGGCCCGCGCGATGCTGCGCGAGGTGGTGACCGGCGGCACCGCCAGCTTCGGCGAGGTGAAGGGCTATCAGGTGGCCGGCAAGACCGGCACCGCCGACAAGCCCAGGCCGCGCGGCGGCTATTACAAGGACAAGGTCATCGCCACCTTCGCGTCCTTCTTCCCGGCCAGCAATCCCAAATACGTGCTCGTCGTCACCCTCGACGAGCCGTCCGAGAATTCCGGGTCCGAGCCGCGCCGCACCGCCGGCTGGACGGCGGTGCCGGTGGCGGCCGAGATGATCGGCCGGGTTGCGCCGCTGCTGGGTCTGCGCCCGGAGATTGAACCGGCAAGCCTGGCTGGGTATACGCTGACCTCCAACTGAACAGGCCCCCGAGTCGGGGCCGCAATACATGGGCAGGGGCATGGGCACGGCAGCAAGAAAACTGAGCGAGCTGGCCCTGACCGCCCAGACCGGCCGCGATCCGGTCATCACCGGCCTGGCGGTGGACAGCCGCGCCGTGAAGGACGGCTTTCTCTTTGCCGCCCTGCCGGGCAGCCGCGTGCATGGCGGGGAGTTCATCAAGTTCGCCCTGCGCATGGGCGCGGCGGCGATCCTGACCGACCGGCACGGCGCCGACATCGCCAGGGGCGATCTGGCGCTCTCGCAGGCGGCGCTGGTGGTGGCCGAGGACCCGCGCATGACGCTGGCCCATACCGCGGCGCTGTGGTTCGGCGCGCAGCCGCGCACCGTGGTCGCGGTGACCGGCACCAACGGCAAGACCTCGGTCGCCAGCTTCGTGCGCCAGATCTGGACGCATCTGGGCCATGCGGCGATCAACATCGGCACCACCGGCGTCGAGGGCGCCTGGACCGCGCCGCTCGCCCATACCACGCCCGAGCCGATCACCCTGCAGCGGGTGCTGGCCGAGGCGGCGGGGCAGGGCATCACCCATGCCGCGATGGAGGCCTCCAGCCACGGGCTCGAACAGCGCCGCCTCGACGGGGTGCACCTGACCGCCGCGGCGTTTTCGAACTTCAGCCAGGACCATCTCGACTATCACCCCGATTTCGACGCCTATTTCGCCGCCAAGGCCGGGCTCTTCCGCCGCGTGCTGCCCGAGGACGGCACCGCGGTGATCAATCTCGACGACGACCGCGGCATGGAGATGCGCGCCATCGCCGCCGCCCGCGGCCAGCGGGTGCTGACCGTGGCGCGCGGTCTCGGCGATCTGAACCTGCTGACCCAGCGCTTCGACGCCACCGGGCAGGACATCCGCTTCACCTGGCAGGGGGTGCCCCGGCAGGTGCGGCTGGATCTCATCGGCGGTTTCCAGGCCGAGAACGTGCTGCTGGCCTGCGGGCTGGCCATCGCCGCCGGCGACGCGCCCGAGCGCGTCTTCGCCGCGCTGCCCGCCCTGACCACGGTGCGCGGCCGGATGCAGCTCGCCGCCACCCGCGCCAACGGAGCCGCGGTCTTCGTCGATTACGCCCATACCCCGGCGGCCATCGCCACCGCGCTGGCGGCGCTGCGCCCGCATGTGCTGGGCCGGCTGATCGCCATCGTCGGGGCGGGGGGCGACCGCGATCCGGGCAAGCGGGTGCTGATGGGCCGGGCGGCCGCCGAGACGGCCGATCTGGTCATCGTCACCGACGACAACCCGCGCGGCGAGGACCCGGCCGCGATCCGCGCCGCGGTGCTCTCGGGCGCGCCCGAGGCCAGCGAGGTCGGCGACCGCGCCGAGGCGATCCTGCGCGGCGTCGATGCGCTCGGCGCCGGGGACGCGCTGCTGATCTGCGGCAAGGGCCACGAGACCGGCCAGATCGTCGGCGACAGCGTGCTGCCCTTCGACGATGCCGAGCAGGCCAGCGTGGCGGTGGCGGCACTGGACGGGGGCCGCGCGTGACGCTCTGGACCGCCGCCGAGGCCGCCGCGGCCACCGGGGGCCGCACCATCGGCGACTGGCGCGCGAGCGGCATCTCCATCGACACCCGCACCCTGCAGCCCGGCGATCTCTTCGTGGCGCTCACCGCGGCGCGCGACGGCCACGATTTCGTCGCCGGGGCGCTGGCGCAGGGCGCCGCCGCGGCGCTGGTCAGCCGCCGCCCCGCGGACGTCGCCGAAACCGCGCCGCTGCTGATCGTCCCCGACGTGCAGGCGGCGCTGGAGGCCTTGGGCCGCGCCGGCCGCGCCCGCAGCAGTGCCCGGGTGGCGGCGGTCACCGGCAGCGTCGGCAAGACCTCGACCAAGGAGATGCTGGCGGCGATCCTTGGCGATCAGGGCCGCACCCATGCCTCGGTGGCCAGCTACAACAACCACTGGGGCGTGCCGCTGACGCTCGCGCGGATGCCGAAGGACACCGCGTTCGCGGTGATCGAGATCGGCATGAACCACCCCGGCGAGATCGCTCCGCTGGCCCGCATGGCGCGCCCGCACGTGGCGATGATCACCACCGTGGCCCCGGCGCACCTCGAGGCTTTCGACAGCCTTGAGGGCATCGCCCGCGAGAAGGCCTCGATCTTCGAGGGGCTTGAGCCGGGCGGGGTCGCGGTGCTGAACGGCGATCTGGCCACCACCCCGATCCTGCGCGCCGCCGCCCGCGCCGCCGGGGCGCGTATAATCGCCTTCGGCGAGACCCGCCCCTGCCACCACCGCGCCCTGCATGTCGAGGTGATGGCCGAGACCACCGTGGTCCAGGCCCGCGCCTGGCGCAGCCCGCTGATCTTCAAGGTCGGCGCGCCGGGGCGCCATTTCGCCCTCAACGCGCTCGGCGCGCTCGCCGTCGCCACCGCCATGGGCGCCGACCGGGCGCTGGCCGCGGCCAGCCTCGGACGCTGGTCGCCCTATACCGGGCGCGGCGCGCGCGAGACGATCCGGCTCGACCCCACCGAGAGCCACCTCTCGCTCGACCTGATCGACGACGCCTACAACGCCAACCCCGCCTCGATGGGCGCCGCGCTCGCGGTGCTGTCCGCGGCCGAAGTGCATGACGGGGTGGGACGCGTCGCCCGGGGCCGCCGCATCGCGATCCTCGGCGACATGAAGGAACTCGGCCCCCAGGCCCCGGCGCTCCATGCCGGGCTGGCGACGCTCCCCGCCATGGACCGCATCGACCAGGTGCATTGCGTCGGCCCGCTGATGCGCAACCTGCACGCGGCGCTGCCCGAGACCCGGCGCGGCACCTGGCAGCCCGACAGCGCCGCCATGCAACGCGGCCTGCGCGCCCGGCTCGACAGCGGCGACGTGGTGCTGGTCAAGGGCTCGCTCAGCATGGGGCTCGGCGCCATCGTTGACGCGATCCGCAAAATGGGCCATGGCGCGCCGATCGCCCTGACCGCGCTGCGCCCGCAAGAAGATGAATAGGATCCCCCGCACATGCTCTACTGGCTGACCGCGCTGTCGGATGGGGGCGACGTCTTCAACCTCTTCCGCTACATCACCTTCCGCGCCGGCGGCGCCTTCCTGACCGCGCTGGTCTTCGGCTTCCTCTTCGGACGGCCGCTGATCGCGGTTCTGCGCCGCCGCCAGGGCAAGGGCCAGCCGATCCGCGGCGACGGCCCCGAGGGGCATTTCGCCAAGGCCGGCACCCCGACCATGGGCGGGCTCCTGATCGTCGGGGCGCTGGTCACCGCGACGCTGCTCTGGGCGCGGCTCGACAATCCCTTCGTCTGGCTGGTGCTCTTCGTCACCCTCTCCTTCGCGGCGATCGGCTTCGCCGACGACTATGCCAAGGTCTCCAAGCAGACCAGCTCGGGCGTGCCCGGCAAGCTGCGGATGCTGCTCGGCATCGTCATCGCGGTGATCGCCTCGGCCTGGGCGGCGCAGGTCCACCCGCCGGAACTGGCCGGCCAGCTCGCCCTGCCGGTGTTCAAGAACACGCTGATCGACCTGGGGTATTTCTACATCCCCTTCGGCGTCGTGGTCATCGTCGGCGCCGCCAACGCGGTCAACCTGACCGACGGGCTGGACGGGCTGGCGATCATGCCGGTGATGATCGCCGGCTCGACGCTCGGGGTGATCGCCTATGCGGTGGGCCGCGTCGATTTCACCGAGTATCTCGACGTGCATTACGTGCCCGGCAGCGGCGAGATGCTGATCTTCGCGGCCGCGCTCTTCGGCGGCGGGCTGGGGTTCCTGTGGTACAACGCGCCGCCCGCGGCGGTGTTCATGGGCGATACCGGCAGCCTGGCCTTGGGAGGCGCGCTCGGCGCCATCGCGGTGGTCACCAAGCACGAGCTGGTGCTGGCCGTGGTCGGCGGTCTCTTCGTGGTCGAGGCGCTCTCGGTGATCATCCAGGTGCTCTATTTCAAGCGCACCGGCAAGCGGGTCTTCCTGATGGCGCCGATCCACCACCATTACGAGAAACAGGGCTGGTCCGAGCCGCAGATCGTGATCCGCTTCTGGATCATCTCGCTGATCCTGGCGATGATCGGGCTGGCCACGCTGAAGGTCCGGTGAGCGGCGGCGCGACCTCCCGTGCTGGCGAGGCGCTGTCAGAGCGCAACCGACCGGGGCGCCGGTCTTCCCGCCGCGCCGGCATGACGGCGGCCCGGCCGAGATCCGGCGCGACCGCGCCGCGGGGCGCCTTGTGACCGGCCCGGTCCGCGACACCGCCGCGATGATCGCCGGCATGGCGCCGAAGGCGATGCCGGGGCGGTTCGTCTTCTGCAGCACCGCCGACCCGGCCCTGGCCGCCCGCGCCGCCCCGCTGGCGCTCGGCAGCTTCCGCGAGGCCGAGGGCCTGTCGCTGATCCTGCCCGAGACCGAGGCGAGGGCGCTGGGCTTCGATGCCGCCCTGCCGATGGCCTGCATCATCCTCACCGTCGCCTCCGCGCTCGACGGGGTCGGCCTCACCGCCGCCGTCGCCGCCGCCCTGGCCGAGGCCGGCATTCCCTGCAACATGGTCGCCGCGTTCCATCACGACCATGTCTTCGTGCCCGCGAAGGAGCTCTCCCGCGCCCTCGACCTGCTCAAGGCCCGCGCCCGCGCCGGGTGATCCGCGCAGCAACGCGTCGGCCCGACTACCTCCGACACATGCGCCAAGGATCGCGCCCGTCTCGCGCCGAAGGCGTGCGTTCCGTTGGATCAAGGATCGGGCCCAGCACCCCCTCCGACACATGCACAGAGGATCGCGCCCGGCCCGAGGGTGGGCGCAATCGCGCCCGCCTCGCGCCGAAGGCGCGCGTCTCGCGCGGGCGGGGCGGGTCGGGCGCGATCCGGGGCTGCGCCCCGGAGGTCCCTGCGAAGAGCGCCCGAATCCTGTGCCAAAGGTGGGCCAACGGCACGCACTCTAGAGCACGTTGCGACCTTTCC
>JAGRMU010000319.1:597-2526 GCA_020441165.1 Sedimentitalea sp. | reverse complement strand
GCAGATCATTGGCATCCTGAAGGAGCACCAGGTGGGCATGAGCGCGCCTGACCTGTGCCGCAAGCACGGGATCAGTGATGCGACCTTCGTAAGCGGTGTCTGAGCGGCACGTTGTGGGCCCCGGCGCGGACTGCGAGGTGATACCCATCTCAAGATGGGAGTGCGTTTCGCAATGGATGCTCAGACTGCGTTTCTCAGATCGCTTGGCGTGGAGATCTTCGAGAGCGGGCATCGGCGGTGGCCGGATGCAGTGAAGGCACAGGCGGTTGCTGAGACGCTGGAGCCGGGCGCGACAGTCAACGCCGTGGCGACACGCTACGGGGTGAAGCCGAACCAGTTGTCGGCGTGGCGATGCCTGGCCAAACAGGGGAAGCTGGTCCTGCCCGCCGCCGAGATGTCGGATGAGCCGACGGCCTTCGCGCCGCTCGTCCTGTGCGAGCCGGAGCCCCCGCAGGCGCCGCAGCCCTCGGGGCAGTTGGACGACAGCCTGCGCCTCGTCTTCGGTGACGTGACGATCGCGCTTGCCGCCGACACCCCGGCAGTGCGGATTGCCGAGATCGTCCATGCACTCGGGGTACCATCGTGATGATGCCGTCTCAGGGGGTCCGTATCCTGGTGTCGACGCAGCCGGTCGACTTCAGGAAAGGCCACGACGGGCTCGCCGCGCTGGTGCAGTCGGTCCTGAAGGAGGACCCGTTCACCGGCACCGTGTTTTTGTTCCGGGCCAAGCGGGCTGACAGGCTGAAGATCCTGTTCTGGGACGGCAGCGGGCTGGTGATGGCCTACAAGCGGCTTGAGGAAACCACCGTCACCTGGCCGGCGGTTAGGAACGGCGTGATGACGTTGAACCGGGCGCAGTTCGAGGCCCTGTTTGCCGGCCTGGACTGGCGCAAGGTGAAGGCCCTGGAGACCCGCCGCCCGGCTGCGGCAGAATGAATCAGGCTTGGGAAACGGCGCGCATCTGACGCCGTTTCGGGCTATGCTTCCGCCATGCCCGCCGCCGCCGCCATCGACCTATCCGCCATCCCCGAGGCGCAGCGCGAAGCTGTCGCCGCGCTGCTGCGTGAGCATGGGGATCTCAAAGGTGAGACGGTCAATCTCAAAAAGATCATCAAGCGCCTCGAGCATCTGGTCGCCGAACTCAACCATGCGGTTCACGGCAAACGGTCCGAGAAGCTCAGCGAAGATGACCGGCAACTGGCTTTCGAGGATCTCGAGACGACGATCGCCGAAGTCGAGGAGAAGCAGGACGCGCAGGCGCCGTCCGAGAGCCGGCCCCGGCGTGCAGCCCGGCGCAACCGGGGCAACCTGCCCGAGGAGCTGCCGCGCATCGAGCGGGTGGTCGAGCCCGACAGCCTGCAATGTCCTTGCGGCTGCGGGGAGATGCACAAGATCGGCGAGGATCGCACCGAGCGGCTGGACATCGTGCCCGCCCAGCTGCGGGTGATC
The DNA here is from genome assembly GCA_020441165.1 of Sedimentitalea sp. Classification (GTDB taxonomy): domain Bacteria; phylum Pseudomonadota; class Alphaproteobacteria; order Rhodobacterales; family Rhodobacteraceae; genus JAGRMU01. Next base: position 1,077 of record JAGRMU010000319.1, on the reverse strand, counting down.
GTCACTATTCGCCCCAAATACGCCTGTCGCGCCTGCACCGATGGCGTGACCCAGGCGCTGGCACCGGCGCATCTCATCGACGGCGGCCTGCCGACCGAGGGCGCCATCGCGCATGTGCTGGTCAGCAAATACGCCGACCACCTTCCCTTGTATCGGCAGAGCCGTATCCTCGCCCGCTCCGGGGTTGAGATCCATCGCAGCACCTTGGCCGACTGGGTCGGCACCGCCGCCTTCCATCTCGGCCCTGTGGTGCACCGGCTGGCCGAGCACCTGAAGACATCGACCAAGCTGTTCATGGACGAGACCACCGCCCCGGTGCTGGATCCGGGGCGCGGCAGGACCAAGACCGGATATCTCTGGGCGCTCGCCCGTGACGACCGGGGCTGGGGCGGGGATGATCCACCGGGCGTGGTCTTCTTCTACGCCCCCGGCCGTGCCGGAGAGAACGCGGAGAAGATCCTGCGGGGCTTCGACGGCATC
>JAGRMU010000319.1:0-413 GCA_020441165.1 Sedimentitalea sp. | reverse complement strand
CACGGCACCGGGACAGCGGCTCTCGACCCGCCAGGCGCGCACCGCACCCCTCGTCGCGGCCTTCGGGGAATGGCTACAACAGCAACGCCTGCGCATCTCCGCCAAGTCGCGCCTGGGCGAGAAGCTCGCTTACATCCACCGTCACTGGGACGGGCTCCAGACCTTCCTGCAGGATGGGCGAGTGGAGATCGACTCCAACAGCGTCGAGAACCTGATCCGGCCCATCGCTCTGAACAGGAAGAACGCATTGTTCGCCGGACATGACGAAGGTGGGCGCGCCTGGGGACGCATCGCATCGCTCATCGAGACCGCAAAGATCAACAGCGTCGAGCCCTGCGCCTATCTCAAGGCCACCCTCGAAGCCATCGCAACCGGCCATCCGCAGGGCCGCATCGACGATCTCCTGCCCTGGA
>JAGRMU010000318.1:608-7825 GCA_020441165.1 Sedimentitalea sp. | reverse complement strand
ACCTACCAGTCGGTCTCGGGCGCCGGAAAGGCGGGCATCGACGAGCTCTGGGACCAGACCAAGGCGGTCTACAACCCGGTGGACAACAAGCCGCCGAAGAAATTCACCAAGCAGATCGCGTTCAACGTGATCCCGCATATCGACGTCTTCATGGACTCGGGCGAGACCAAGGAAGAATGGAAGANNCGAGACCAAGAAGATCGTCGATCCGAAGATCAAGGTCACCGCGACCTGCGTGCGGGTGCCGGTCTTCGTCGGCCATTCCGAGGCGATCAACATCGAGTTCGAGGATCCGCTCGACGCGGACGAGGCGCGCGACATCCTGCGCGAGGCGCCCGGGGTGATGGTGATCGACAAGCGCGAGGACGGCGGTTACGTCACGCCCGTCGAATGCGTCGGCGATTTCGCCACCTTCGTCAGCCGCATCCGGCAGGATTCGACCGTCGAGAACGGGCTGAACCTGTGGTGTGTCAGCGACAACCTGCGCAAGGGCGCGGCGCTGAACGCGGTTCAGATCGCCGAGACGCTGGGCAACCGGGTGCTCAAGAAAGGCTGAGGCGAAGGCCGCAGCGCGATCCGGTCACGCGTGCCCGTTGGTATCGCCCGGCGCCGCCCGAGCGCCGGGCAGGCCCGTCACACCGGGTCGAACTCGCCGCTCTCGGGGTCGAAGCATTCCAGCCCGCCCTCGCCGATCTCGGTCCAGAGCCCGTGCAGGCTGAGCGTCTCGTCCTGCACGGCCGAGGCGACGAAGGGAAAGGTCATCAGGTTCTCGAGCGACTTGACCACCGCGAGCTTCTCGAGCTTGCGCGCCTGGTCCCCGGCATCCTCGATCTCGGCGACCAGGTCGAATTTCGGCCGCAGAATGTCCATCCAGCGCCCCACGAAGCTTTCCTTGGCATCGAGCTCCGGGGCGCGGCCCTTGCACATCTCGATGCAGCCCAGAACCCCGCCGCATTGCGAATGGCCCAGAACGATGAGATGCGCGACTTTCAGCACGGTCACCGCGTATTCGACCGTCGCGCTGGTGCCGTGGTGATCGCCGTCCGGCTCGTAGGGTGGAACCAGGTTGGCGATGTTGCGGTGAATGAAGAACTCGCCCTGATCCGCCCCGAAGATCGAGGTCACGTGGACGCGGCTGTCGCAGCAGGAAATCACCATCGCGCGTGGCCGCTGCCCCTCGTTGGCCAGGCGGCGGTACCAGGCGCGATTCTCCGAATAGGTGGTCGCCTTCCAGCCGTGATAGCGTTGCACCAGGTAGCTTGGCAGAGGTTTCGCGAATTGCATCGTTCATTCCATTCAAGGTGGGCCCGGACCCGGATAGCCGAAATTCAACCCAAATTCGAGCGATAACAGCACCCCGGCGGCAACCTTTTGAAAACCTGTGGCGGGGCAATCTGGGCCTCGCCGTGGGGGCAGAAGGATCGGGGTGATTGTGGTGACGAAGGTTATTGCGCTTGTACAGAATGAAACCGTGCGGCTGGATTCGGGTCGGATGGCAGGTCTCTATACCCAGCTGGGCGAGATCGCGGCCGAGGACGTGGTCTGCCGCGCGATCGAGGAACTGGCGGTGCGCCTGTCACATTGCGAGCGGCAGTGGCGCGCCAGCGATCTTGCCGCGCTGCGCAAGGGCGCCCGCTCGCTGATCGCCATCGCCGAGCAGATCGGCATGACCACGCTGGCCCGGGTCGCGGGCGATGTCACCGCATCCGTCGATGCCGGCGACGATGCGGCGATCGGCGCCACGCTCTGCCGGCTGGTGCGGATCGGCGAGCGGTCGCTGACCGCGGTCTGGGACCTGCAGGATCTTTCCGTCTGACGGGGCTTGCGGCGCCTCGCATTGCGACTAGGCTTAAGGGCAGTTCCGCAGCCATCCGAGCCCGCTCATGCCCCTCGCCTTCGCCGCCCCATCCGACAGCGCCGTGGCGCTTCATGTGCTCGAGCCGGACCGGATCACCCCCTGGCTGGACGGGCAGGACCCGCAGGTCGCCGCCTGGGTCAGGGCCAACGGTTTTACCGGCAAGCTGGGCGAGACGCTGCTGGTGCCCGGACCGGACGGGGGGCCACAGATGGCGCTGGCGGGGATCGACACGCCGCAAAGGCGCGCGCGCGGCCGCTTCGCGCTGGCCGCCGCCGCCGACAAGCTTCCCGAAAGCGTCTACCGCCTCGCCTCGGGTGTGGCCGAGGGCGACATTGCCACCGAATGCCTGGGCTGGCTGCTCTCCGGGTATCGCTTCGACCGCTACCGCAAGAAGACGCATGCCACGGCGCGGCTGATCGCGCCGGACGGCGTCGATGCCGCCCGCATCGAGGCGATCGCCGCCGCCGAGGCGCTGATCCGCGATCTGGTCAACACGCCGACCGCCGATCTGGGCCCGGACGAGCTGGCGGCGGCCGCCGAGGCGCTTGCCGCCGAATTCGGCGCGCAGATCGAGGTCACGGTGGGCGACGACCTGCTGGCGAAAAACTTTCCGATGATCCACGCGGTGGGGCGCGCCTCGGCCACGCCGCCGCGGCTGATCGACCTGCGCTGGGGTGCGGCGGGCCCGAGGCTGACCCTGGTCGGCAAGGGCGTCTGCTTCGACACCGGCGGGCTCGACCTGAAGACCCATGCCGGCATGGCGCTGATGAAGAAGGACATGGGCGGCGCGGCGCATGTGCTGGGCCTGGCGCGGATGATCATGAGCCTTGGCATCCGCGTGCAGCTGCGGGTGCTGATCCCGGCGGTCGAGAACGCCGTGGCCGGCAACGCCATGCGCCCCGGCGACATCCTGACCTCGCGCAAGGGGCTGACCGTCGAGGTCAACAACACCGATGCCGAGGGGCGGCTGGTGCTGGCCGACGCGCTGGCGCTGGCCGACGAGGAGAAGCCCGATCTGATCGTTTCCATGGCAACGCTGACCGGCGCGGCGCGGGTGGCGCTGGGGCCCGATATCGCGCCCTTCTTCACCGATGACGAGCGCGTCGCCGCAGCCCTGACGGCGGCGGCGGCGCGCGTCGCCGATCCGGTCTGGCGCCTGCCGCTGCATCCCGGATACGAGGCCGAGATCGAGCCGGCCATCGCCGATCTCGACAACGCGCCTTCCGGCGGCTTCGCCGGCGCGATCACCGCGGCGCTCTTCCTGCGCCGCTTCGTCACCGACAGCCGGTTCGCGCATTTCGACATCTACGCCTGGCAGCCCAAGGCGGCCCCGGCCCGGCCCAAGGGCGGCACCGGGCAGGGGGTGCGCGCGCTGCTCGAGGCGCTGCCCGGCCTGCTCGACCCATGACCGACCGGCGCCTGCTGGCGGCCAATGCGCGCGTCGCCGCCGCCGACCTGGCCGATCCGCCGCCGGGACGGGAGCGGGTGACCGGAACGCCGCGCCGGGTGCGGCGCCCGGTCGAGGACCTGCTGGATGCGCCAGAAGGGCGGCGCGAACGGCAACTGCTGCTCGGCGATGCGGTCACCGTCTACGAGGATCGCGGCGGCTGGAGCTTCCTGCGCTCGGCCAAGGACGGCTATTGCGGCTATGTCCCCGGCGCCGCGCTCGGCGCGCCCGCCACGCCCAGCCACCGGGTCCGCGCGCCCGCGACCCATGTCTACGCCGCCCCCGACATCAAGTCCCCGGACCGGATGGCGCTGAGCCATGGCAGCCGGATCACCGCAATCGCGGAGACGGGCGATTTCGTCGAGACCGAGTTCGGCTTCGTGCCCGCGGTCCACCTCGCGCCCGCCGATCAGCTCGACGGCGACCCGGTCGCGGTGGCGGCGCTCTATCTCGGCACGCCCTATCTCTGGGGCGGCAATTCCCGCTTCGGGATCGACTGCTCGGGGCTGGTGCAGGCGGCGCTGCTGGCCTGCGGCATCGCCTGCCCCGGCGACAGCGACCTGCAGCAGGCGGTGCTGGGCCGGCCCATGCCCCGAGGCGAGGCGCCGCGACGGGGCGATCTGCTGTTCTGGCCGGGCCATGTCGCGCTGGTCGCGGATGCGGGCCGCTTGCTGCACGCCAACGCCTTTCACATGGCGGTCAGTTACGAGCCTCTCGACGCGGCCCTCGCCCGCATCGTGGCGCAGGGCGGCGGACCGGTGAGCGCCCACCGGCGGCTGTAGCGCTGTCTTTGCCCAAGGGTGGGCGCAGTCGACATGCCCCGGATGGTTGCTCTCAGCCAGTTCGCGGCACCTCCCCCGGATCGCGTTCGATCCCCGGCCTGATCGACCCCTGTCAGTCGATCTGCCGCTCGGCGACCGAGGCGCCGTCGGTCAGGTTCGCGGAGGGAAAAAGGACCACCCGGTCGCCCTCCTGCAAGCCGTCGATCACCTCGGCCTCGATGCCGTTGTTGCGGCCGATCTTGACCTCCTGCAGGAGCGCCCTGCCCTCCACGACCTTGAACACCGCCCAGCCCTCGCGATGGCGGAAGAGCGCGCTGGAGGGCGCGATCAGCACGTCCTGCCCCTCCCAGACGACGATGCGCACCTCGACGCGATAGCCATGGCCGAGCCGGCCGTTACGCCGCTCGGGCGCGACGAAATCGATGGTGGTCTCGACCCGCTGTTCCTCGACCCCCAGCGCCGAGACCTTGGTGAAGCCATAGGGATCGATGCGGCTGACCACCCCTTCCAGATCGCCGCTGCCGCCCCAGTTGGTGATGATCACCCGGTTGCCCTCGGCGACCTGCACGGCGTCCGAGGACAGCAATTCGGCGACGACCTCCAGGTCGCCCTCGATGTCGCCGATCTCGAGAATCGGCTCGCCCGCCGGTACCGCGGTCTCGCTTTTCTGCATGACCTTGAGGATGGTGCCGTCGATCGGGGCCAGCAGGGGGATGGCGCGGGTGAAGGGATTTTCGCGCGCCAGCGCCTGCGCCAGTCCGACATCCTCGAAGCCGATCAGCCGCGCCCGGGCGTTCTCGACCTCGGCCTCGCGCATGGCGATCGCCGCCTCGGCGGTGTCCACCGCGGCCTGGGCCACCCGCGCCTCCTGCTCGGCGCGATCCAGCGTGACCTGGCTGGCGATGCCGCGCTCGACCAGCTGCCGGTCGCGGTCCAGTTCGGTCTCGGCGAAATCGCGGTTGGCGGTGGCGGCGTTCAGATCCGCCCGCGCCACCCGCAGCGCCGCCTCGGCGGCGGTCACCGCGGCGCGGGCCTGCTCGCGGGTGCGCACATCGAGGGCCGAGGGGTTGGCGGGGCGCATCTCGGCGACCACGGTCTTGCCGCCGATCACCTTCTCGCCCGGCAGCACCGAGACGCGCTGCAATTCGCCGGCCACCGGCGCGGAGACCACATAGGGCTCCTGCACGCGGGTGCGGCCTTCCTCGGTGATGGTGACCGTCATCGGCCCGCGCCGCACCTCGCCCAGGTCCACCAGCATCGGGCGCGGCCAGAAGGCCAGGGCCAGCACCGCCGCCAGCGCCAAACCCGCGCCCAGCGTCAGGATCAGGCGCGAATGTCTGCGTTTCTGTGCCATCGGTCCCTATTCCCTCGTTTTCAGCGCGGCGATGATGTCCATCCGGTCGATATCACGTTTCACCAGCCAACCCGAGATCAGCGCCGCGACACTGACCACGACGATGGCCGTGCCGAAGCTGGAGGCGCGGAAATCGGCCGGGATCTGGTAGATGTCGGTGCTGAACCCCGCCGAGATGGCGAAGGTCAGGAAATACCCCGCCACGCCGCCCAGCGGCAGCGCCAGAAGGGTGACCGCCGCCAGTTCCCCGAGCAGCACGAAGGCGACCTCGGCACGGGTGAAGCCGAGCACCCGCAGGTTGGCCAGATCATGCGCACGCTCGGCCTGGGCCACGCGCGCGGTATTGTAGACCACGCCGAAGGTGATCACCGCGGCGATCACCGCCATCACGAAGCGCTGCGCGCCGGCGCCCTCGTCCATCACCTTCTGGAGCGCCTGGCGGCTGTCCTCCTTGAGGCTGACCCCGGCCACCATCGGCATGTCCTTGAGCGCCCGGTAGACCTCGCCCGCCTGGTCCGCGTCGATGCGCAGGACGGCGCCCGACACCCGCAGCGGCTCGCGCAGCACCCGGTTCAGCGCGCCGATCTCCATGAATGCAGGCGCCCCCATCAGGCTTTCGGAAACCGCGATCACCGGGATCGCCAGCTCGGGACGGCGGCCCTCGCGCACATCCACGCGCACGGTGTCGCCGGCCGCGAGCCCCAGCGTCGTCGCCAGGCCGGTGGAGAGGATGATCCCGTCCTCGCGCATCGGAACGGAGCGCTCGTCGCGGTCGATGGCGCGGTTCAGCCGAGGATCGGCGACCAGCCCGGTGACCGCCCCGCGATAGCTTTGCAGCCCGTTGCGCAGGATCGCGGGCACGATGCGCACCGGCTCGACCTCGATCACCCCGGGCAGCCGGGCCAGCTCGAAGGCGGCGCGAGTCTCGATCGGGCGCACGAAGGTCACGGTGACATCGCTGCGGTCGACCACGCTGAAACTGAGCTCCATCATCCCGTCGAACCCGTCGAGCACCGAGAGCATCGCCGCCGACAGCGCCACCCCGGCGCCGATCCCGACCGTGGCGCCCAGCATCCGCAGCGGCTGACGGGTCAGGCGGCGCAGGACCATGCGGCTGGGCTGATCGAGATGGCGGATCAGACCGGCGCCGATCCGCCCCGCGCGGCTGTAATCGGGCGGCGCCGCGCCGCGCATCGCCACCGCCGGGGTCAGCGCGAAGACCCCGCGCAGCACGAAAAGCCCGCCCGCCGAGGCCGCAAGCACGCTGACCGACACGCCGGTCACGAAGGAGGACGGATCCAGCCGGAAGACCAGGAAGGGAAACTTGAAAAAGACCAGGTAGAGGTCGATCATCGCGCGCCCGGCGGCGATGCCCATCAGGCAGCCGGCCAGCGCCCCGCCGATGGCGATGGCGAGGATCAGCTGGAAATAGTGCAAGCCGACCTCGCGGTTGGTATAGCCGAAGGCCTTCATCAGGCCGATCTCCTCGCGCTCGGCCTGCACCATCCGCGAGATCACGATATAAAGCAGGAAGGCCGCCACCGCCATGAACACCGGCGGCACGCTGCCCGAGACCGCCCGCAAGCCGCTGATCTCCTGCGAGACGAACCGGTGCGACGCCTGGTCCTCGAGTCCGTAGGCCCCCAGACCGCCGTAGCGGTCGAGCAAACGGTCGGCGGCGGCAATCACCGCCGCGGGGTCGGTGCCGCGGGTCAGCGAAAGCAGCGCCTCGTTGAAGGCGCCGCCCATGTCGAAGGCCGCCTCCAGCGCGCTGCG
>JAGRMU010000318.1:0-439 GCA_020441165.1 Sedimentitalea sp. | reverse complement strand
CAGCACCACCTGGTCCGAGCGGTCGCCGTCGAACATGCGGCCATCGGTGAGATGGATGGCGTTGAGCCGCGGCGCGTCGAAATCGGGCAGCGACAGGGCCTGGGCGCGGATCGGCACCACGACGCCGGGCAGGTCGATCAGGGCGCTGCCGGTCACCCGCGCCTCGGCGGCGGCGACGCCGGGGATCTCGAGCAGATCCTCCAGCGCCCGCAGCGGCGCGCGGGCGACGGGCGCGAAGACCTCGGCCAGCCGGTAGCGCTCGTAATAGGCGCGGCGGGTCTCCTCGAGCGAGGCGACCAGCCCGGTCATCATCACCAGCAGCATCACCCCGACCGCGATCACCAGGGCGATGGCCACCGCCTGGCCCTTGATCCGCCACAGATCGCGCAGGAGCTTGCGGGTCAGCGGCGCCATCGGCTCACCATTCGATCTCTTCGGG